>NZ_JBEXCY010000040.1:0-69804 GCF_040605515.1 Dactylosporangium sp. NPDC005572
CTACGGACGGGCGTACCAGATCCAGACCTCGCCCGACAACAGCACCTGGACCACGGTCTACTCCACCACGACCGGTGACGGCGGGGTCGACGACCTGAACGTCACCGGCACCGGCCGCTACGTACGCGTCTACGGCACCCAGCGCGGCCTCACCCAGTACGGCTACTCGCTGTGGGAGCTCGACATCTACGGCAGCTGAGTTTGCGAGCTGCGCTCCTGGATGACACGCCGCCCGGCCGGAAGGCCGGGCGGCGTGCCCGCGTCCGGGGTCTCCAGCGCGTCGCGGAGGGCGGCGCGTGAGGTGATGCCGAGCTTCGGGAAGATCCGGTGCAGGTGGCCGCCGACGGTGCGATGGGACAGGTGCAGCTGCTGGCCGATCTGTTTGTTGGTCAGGCCGGTGGCGGCCAACGTGGCGATCTGTCGTTCCTGCGCGGTGAGTGCGGTGCCGGTGTCCGGTGCGGTGGCGGTGGCGATCCCGGTGGCGCGGAGCTCGTTGTGGGCCCGCGTCGCCCAGGGCCGGGCGCCGAGCCGGTCGAGGGTGCCCAGGGCGGCGCGGAGGTGCACGCGGGCGCGGGTGGTCTCCCGGGTGCGGCGGAGCAGTTGTCCGTAGGCGAGCTGGATGCGGGCCTGCTCGAAGGGCCACCGGTCCGCCTCGGGCAGGGACAGCGCGGCCTCGAACAGCGGGCCGGCCCGGTCGTCGTCGGCGGCCAGGGCCGCGGCCCCGGCGGTGATCAACGCGGTGCGGGTGGAGATGCGGTCGATGCCGGCCTGTTGGGCGGCCCGGACGTGCGCGCGGGCCTGGTCCGTCCGCCCGGTACGGACGGCCGCCTCGACCAGGTCCAGCATCGTCCAGCGGCCCGGGACGCCGGAGTTGGGCGCGCCGGGCGGGTTGACCCGCGACGCGTGCGCGTGCGCCGCTTCGTAGTCACCCTGGCCCAACGCCATGAGGGTGCGGGTGTGCCCGGCGGACGCCTGCGTCATCCCGACGCGGCGCGGCGCCGCCCAGGTCATGATCTCGTCGAGGGTCCGGGCGAGCTCCACGTTCCCACGCCCGGCCGCCAGGTATGCCAGATGCACTCGGTGCTGCCCCTCGAGCAGGTGGTAGCCGTGCGCCGCGGCCAGGTCCAGCCCCTCCCGCGCCAGCTCCTCGGCCTCGCCCCACTGCCCGCGGTGGTACGAGTCGATGCAGAGCAGCAGCAACCCGGCAACGACCATGGTGATCGCACCGCCGTCGCGTTCCTGGTCGACCATGCGCTGGACCAGGTACCGGTAGCCGGACATGGCATCCACCGCGACGGCCGCGTAGGCCAGCGGCATGACCTGCCAGGGCGCCGCGTCGGCGGGCAGCGCCGCGAAGGCGCCGGCGAGGCCCTCCCGGACCGTGTCGGCGGTGCGGGCGGGGTCCACGAACGCGTCGTAGCACAGCCGGAAGGGGGTCACGGCCTGCGGGTCGAACCGTGCCAGCGCGGACTTGAGGAGTTCCCACGGCTCGGGCCGGGCCCCGTAGACGCCGACGAGCAGCAGCGTGAACAGGATCCCGTAGGCGTCCCAGTCGTCGGCTCCGGCGGCGTCGCCGACGGAGTCGAGCGCCCGGGCCAGCAGCCCCTGGGCGGCATCGACATCGCCCTCAACAGCGGTCAGGAGGTAGGCCGTGACGGCGAAGACCAGCCCGGTCGGCGTGTCCGGTGCCTGTCCGGCGTCGGCCAGCAACCGGGGCACCTGGTCGAACTGACCCGTCATGTTGGCGAGGAACGCGGCCTCGACCAGCCGGCGGCACCGATCGGCCGGGTGCGGGCTGAGCTCACCGGCGCGGACCAGCGCGGCCACCGCGGCGGACGCGCCGCTCCTGCGGTCGGAGACGGTCGCCTTGTCCAATGCTCGCATCGCCGCGTTGGACGGCGCGCCGTGCCGCCAGGCGGCCAGGGCGGCCTCTTCCAGCGCGCGGGCCACGACCTCGTCCGGTCCGGTCGCGGCCTCGGCCAGATGCCACGCCCGGCGGCGCGGGTCGCCGGTCGATGCGGCGGCCAGTGCCCGGTGCGCCGCCCGGCGCTCCCGCTGCGACGACAGTTGCACGACCGCCGAGCGGATCAGCGGATAGCGAAACGACATGACGCCGGCGTCCAGGTCCACGCGGATGAGGTCCGCCTGGTGTGCCGGGGTCAGGCCATCGACGTCCAGGCGGCCCTGCGCGGCGGTCCGGATGGTGGCCAGCCTGACGTCGGCCTCCAGCGCGGCCAGCAGCAGGAGCTTCCTGGTCGGCCCGGGCAGTGCCCGCAGCTCGGCGGCGAAGATCGCCTTCAGCCGCCTGTTCAGGGGCAGGTACGCGGGGAGCGGGTCCTGGCCGCGGCGCAGCCGGTCGGTCAGCGACGCGGGCAGCTCCCGCAGCGCGAGCGGGATGCCGGCCGCCTCGGCCAGCAACCGCCGGCGTACCGGAGGCGCCAGGTCCGGGTACCGCGCGTCCAACAGCGTGGCCGCCGGCTGCTCGGCCAGCGGCCCGATCTCCCGCTCGGGCAGCCCGACCTGGTCGAACAGGCAGTCGGCATCGGTGCGGGCGGCGACGAGCAACCTGATCGGAGCATCGCCGATGCGGCGGACGCCGAACCCCAGGACCGTGGCGCTGGCGCGGTCGATCCAGGGCACGTCGTCGACCAGCACCAGGAGCGGGCGCTCGGCGGCCGCTTCGCGCAGCAGGGCGCACACGGCCGTCGCGATGACCAACGGGTCCGGCGACGGTCCCGCCGCGAGGCCGAGGATCCGGTGCAGGACATCGCGATGATGGCCGGCGAGCCGATCGACCCGGTCGCTCAGCGGGTAGATCAGCTGGTGCAGCGCCGAGAAGCCGATCCCGGTCTCGAACTCCACTCCGGAGGCGCGCAGCACCCGCATCCCGGCCGCCTCCGCCCGCGCCGCGGCCACGTCCAGCAGCGCGGTCTTGCCCACCCCGGGGTCGCCGCGCAGGAGCAGGCCCGGGCCGACACCGCTGCGCCCGGCGAGCAGTGCGTCGATCAGCTCCAGCTCGGCTGCGCGGCCCGGCAGATGTCTGGCGGCGAGGCGCTGTTCGACTGGCCAGGAAGCGTCTGCACCGATCACCGCGAGGACCCCATGTTCTTGCGGCACCTGGCGTTCCTGAGCAGCTCATGCTCCAGCTGCCGGCGCCTGCGATCGTCGTCCCGCGTCCCTGCCGGGCCGGCGGGACCAGCAATACCGTGATGAGAAGTCTGCCACTCCCGGTGGCCGGAACCGTGTGAGCTGGTGGTGGGTTTGACTGCCGGGCACGGTCGAAACAGCCCGGGCTCAGGCGGCCAGCGCCGCCCGGAGCGCCGCCGTCGCCTGCGATGACCCCCGCACGTGCGCGACCAGCCGCACATCGCCGCGCATCTTCGCCATGAGCATCACCTCGTTGCCCAGGTCGGCTCCGGACGGGTCGGAGGTGAGGGCGATCCGGCGGGCGTCGAGACCGTACTCGTCGCCGTGCTCGGCGACCCACACGGCGGCGACGTAGGTTTCCTCGGCCGCCGCCGGGAAGCCCCCGCTCGGTGCCAGGGTGGCGTCGACGACGACGACCGCCGCGTGCACGTCCGTCGCCAACCGGTACGCCTGCAGGTGCGTGGCGAGGTCGCTGAACGGCGCGTCGTCGCCGCGCACGTAGATGACCACGGGCAGCGGTCCGCTCGCGCCGGCCGGCCGGTACAGCCGGATCCACGTCTCACCGGCAGGGCCACGGGGAGTGACGACATTCTGGATGCGCGGCAGTAGGCGGCGGCACGCCGCTCGCGCCCGGCCGGCCGGCTTCCTGAGTACCGCGTGCGGGAGACCGGGCAGCGATCGCGGCTTCCGCGCGACGGGCGCGGACGTGTCCGGGGTACGCATGCTCGCTGGTCCGATGGTCGTCGACAGGGTGGTCACGGTGACTCCAAATCCTCTGCCCGCCGATCTTCTACGGGGGGCTTGCTGGTCTGATACAGACAGCGTGCAGCCTCCGGACGTCCCGGGACATGAGCCATTTGACCCGGATCGGCGCCCGCCGGCGGCCGGCGCACCGGTCATCAGGTGTCACTCCTTGACCAGGAGTTGCACCGTTCGTCCCGCAGTCCCGCGGGAGCGGGCCGGGCGGCCCTGGTGCAGCCGCTCGTAGAGCGCCGTCGTCGCGGCGGCGGGCCGCACGCCGAGCTCGTCACCGAGCACGGTGACCAGTTCGGTGTACTGCCGCTGGACCCGGCCGGGCTCACCCAGCGCGGCATAGCAGTCCATGAGCGAGCGATGCGCCGCCTCGACGAGCGGGTCCAGGTCGAGCAGACGCCGGTAGGTGTGCACCGCCCGCCCGGGGTCGCCGCCGTCGAACAGCAACCCGCCGAGGCGCATCAGGCTCTCCTCGGCGCGCCTGCGCAGCTCGGTGCGGCGGGCGACGATCCACGGTCCGCCGCCGAGGTCGGCCAGGAAGTCGCCCCGGTAGTGCTCCAGCGCCTGTTCCAGCAGCGGCACCGCACCGGCGGCCGACTCCTCCGCGGCCGCCTTCTCCAGGCCCGCCTCGAACGCGTCGACGTCGTACAGGTGCGGAAGCGCCCGGTTGAACACGTACCGGCCGTTGCCGAACCGCACCCATTCGGCGCCGCCCAGTGCCCGGCGGGCGTGCCGGACCGCGGTGTGGAAGGTGTTGCGCAGCCCGGTGCCGCCGGTGTCGGGCCACAGCGCCTGTCCCACGTGCTCCTTGCTGCCGCCCGGATGTGACAGCAGATAGTGCACCAGCTCCCGGGGCTTCTGGTACGTCCAGTCGGCCGGCCCGAGCAGCCGCTGCCCCGCGTACTCCCGTACCTGCCCCAGCGCGAGGATCCGCACCTGCGCGGGGAGCCGGTCCCCGGTCCGCGCGGAGTCGGCCCGCACCGCGACCGGCGCAACCGGCACCGGCGCCACGACCAAAGCCACGGACGAGGCCACGGACGACGCCACGGCGGCGACGATGTCACCGAGCGGGACGGCCGCCGCGGCCGCCCACGCGCCGGCCGTGAGGGGCGATCGGCGCAGGGAAGCGGCCAGCCCGGCGACGTCGGCGTCCTCGACGGGCGGGCGGGGCGTGCCCAGCGTCGTGCGGACGACGTCGGCGGCACCCAGCAGCCGCGCCGCGAAGGCCGGGTCCCGGTGTGCGGCGGCCAGCGCCTCCAGGCCGCTGGCGGTCCGCCACAGGTCGCCGACGGCGTACTGCGCGGCGACGCTCTCCGCCAGCAGGCTGGCCGCACGCGCCCGGTCGCCGGCGCGCAGGGCGACGCGGCCGAGCAGTTCCAGCGCCCAGGCGGTCCCCTCGGCGAACCGGACCGACCGGGCCAGGTCGAGCGCCTCGGTCAGGACCCGCGCGGCGGTGTCGCCGTCGCCGGCGTAGAGCGCCGCCGCGCCCGCGTTGATGAGGCAGGCGGCGGTGCGGCGCCGGTCGCCGACGCCGCGGAAGTACGCCACCGGCCCGGCCGCGAGCCCGGCCGCCCGGCCCGGGTCACCGCGCAGCCAGGCCAGGAACGCGAGCTGGTTGCGGGTGACGGCGGACCCGGCGGTGTCACCGGTCTCCTCCCGGCGGCGCAGGCACTCCAGCAGCAGGCGTTCGGCGTCGTCGTAGCGGCCGCGTTCCCGGGCGATGCCGCCGAGGACCGACAGGACCGACGCGTGCCCGGCCGCGTCGTCGAGCTCCCGGTACAGCGGCGCCGCCCGGTCCAGCTGGTCGGTGGCCAGGTCGTACCGGCAGTGCAGCATCGCCAGCGACCCCGCCGCGGAGTGGCCGGCCGCACGCAGCCGCTGCGGCCCGGCGCCGGTCTCCAGCGCCGCGGTGAGCCACCGCAGCCCTTCGGCGTACGTGCCGCGCAGTGTCCACCACGGATACAGCGCGACCGACAGGCGCAGCAGCCGCTCGGCCGACGGGGCGCGGTCCGCGCTCGCGTGGCACCAGGCCAGCGCGGCGACCAGGTCGGCGCGCTCCGCGTCCAGCCGGCCGGCCCACGCCGCGCTGTCCGATGCGGAGCCGCCGTGGTCGCCGGATTCGGCCAGCTCGGTCACCAGGGCCGCGTGCCGGTCGCGGACGGCCTGCTCCTCGCCGGCCGCGGTGAGCTTTCGCGCGGCGTACCGGCGGACGGTCTCGAGCATGCAGTAGCGGACCGTGCCGCCGCTGCCGCGGACCTGGACCAGGGACTTGTCCACCAGCGACGGCAGGAGCCACAGGATGCCGGGAGTGTCGTCGCACAGTGCCTCCGCGGCGGCGAGGGTGAACGTCCCGGCGAAGACCGCCAGCCGGCGCAGGACGACCTGTTCGTCCGGCTCCAGCAGGGCATGGCTCCAGTCCATGGTGGACCGCAGGGTCCGCTGCCGGGCGACGCTGCCGCGGCGGCCGGTGTCGAGCAGCCCGAACACCACGTCGAGCCGGTCGGCGAGGTCCTCGATGGGCAGGGCCGCGACCCGGGCGGCGGCCAGTTCGATCGCCAGCGGCAGCCCGTCGAGGTGGGCGCAGATCGTGGCGACGGCGCGGGCGTTGCGCTCGTGGAGCACGAAGGCGGGGTTGACGGCGACGGCCCGGCGCACGAACAGCTCGATGGCGGGCCAGGACGCGAGCTCGTCCAGCGGGGGCAGCGCCGAGGGGTCGCAGACCGGCAGCGGTGGCACCGGCCGGGACCACTCCCCCGTGATCCGCAACCGTTCCCGGCTGGTGGCCAGGACCCGCAGCCCCGGGCAGCCGTCGACGAGCCGGTCGGTGAGGTCGGCGGTCTCGGCGATGACGTGTTCGCAGTTGTCGAGCACCAGCAGGAGGTGCTCGTCACTCAGCCGGCGGACCAGGGACTCGCCGAGTGGTACACCGGCCGTGTCGCGGATCTCGAGGGCGGCGGCCAGGGCGGCGGCGACCGCGCCGGGCCCGGACACCGGGGCCAGCTCCACCCACCGGACGGAGCCGTCGATGCTCGCCGCGACGGCCCGCGCGAGGCTGGTCTTGCCACTGCCGCCCGGCCCGGTGAGCGTGACGACGCGGTGCTCGTCGAGCGCCCGCACGACGTCGGCCACGTCGCCGGCCCGGCCGACGAGCGTGGTGCGTGCGGTCACTGCGACGGTCATCGGGCGGGCCGCTCCTCGCATCGTGGTGAAGGTATGTGCCCAAATCACCACGATGCGAGGCGCGACCGGAACCGGTGAGTCGGTTTCGCGACGCTATGTATCAGAACAGGAACTTGATCCACCCGCGCACGGTCGGATGCTGCCACGCCGTCCCGTTGGCCGGGTCGTGGTAGTTGATCCGGTAGGCGGGCTCGGAGACGACCTCGATCCCCTCGTCGAGGTGCTCGCCGATCGCGGACTCCAGGATCGGGGTGCGCAGCTTGTTCCCGCCCGGTTGCAGCCGGACGCTGAAGTGCTTGGTGCCGATCAGTTCGGGGGTGACCTCGACGTGCAGCGCGTGCAGGCCGCGGTTCGCCCAGTCGACGGTTCCCAGGTAGGGACCGGGCTCCAGGTGTGCCCGGCCGAAGAACGACTCGGCCCGGATGTCACGGACGATCCGGCCCTGGGCCTTCAGCCCGGCGAACCCCGCGTTGAGGAACGACGCGGCATCGTCCAGGCTGGTGATCTTGCCGGTCACCTCACCGACCGGGCGGCCGGCCGCCTTGACGAACTCCTCGTTGGTGACCGGCGTCGTCTCGCCCGGCGCGAGGTGCAGGTTCGCCTGGTGCGCCCCGACGTCGGCGACACAGTGGTCGTTGAGGCGGTTCGGGTTCGTCACCGATCCCTGGTTGTCCTTGCTGCTGCCGATGTGCCGGCCGGCCGTCCCGCGCCGGCCGACCCGCGCGACCGCGGACCGGACCACCTTGCCGGCCACCGCCAGCGTCGCACCGACGGTGGCGCCGCCGACCGCGGCCTCGATCGTCTCCGTGGCGTACTCGCCGACGCTGGTGCTCGTCCCCTGGGCCACGTCCGACACCGCGCGGTTGAGCGGGGCGGCGACCGCGGCGCTCACGGCGCCGTCCGCGGCCGCCGCGGCCACCTTGGACCGGGTCGCCGAGAACGCCGCCGACGCGGCCCGGTTGCCGACCCCGGCGCCCGCGTTGATCGCCACGTGCGCGGCGTACTCCCCCGGTGTGATGCTCGGCGTGGCCTGCGCCGCCTCCTGCGCGTTGCGCGGGGCGTTGGCCGCGCTGTTGACGGTGAGCGCCGTGATGACGACCGCCGCGGCGACCACCAGCCAGGCGATGCGGCCGTCGGGGTCGTGCGCGACCGTCGGCCGGTTCCCGACGTACACGTACGGCTGGTCGGGCCGGGCTCTCCCGGAACCGCGGTCGCCCAGCATCGCCGGGTCGGCGGCGGTCCAGCGGGCCAGCCACGGCGCGTAGTAGCGGGCGCCGTGGTAGGACAGGCCGGTCTCCGCGTCGCGCTCCTTGCCCGTGTAGCGGTACCGCTTCGGCGTCTCGGTCTGCGACCGCACCGCGCGGTACGCGCAGCTGCCGTACGGGTGGTACTCCTCGTAGGAGATGACCTGCGCCGCGGAGTCCAGCTCCAGGACGGCCGAGCCGAGCGGGTCCTGGTACTGGTAGCGCACCAGCTGCGCCGCGCCCGGATCGGTGCCGGCCGTCCGCGTCTCCACCAGCGCCACCCGGGTCCGGTCGTCGGTGACGTGCCGGTGCTCGCGTTCCACGGTCACCGTGGTCCCGTCGCCGGCGAAGCTGCGGTGCACCTCGAACCCGCCGAGATACCGGCGTTCGGCGGCCCGGGTGGGTGAAGCTGCACCGGTGGGTGAAGCCGCGCCGGTGGCTGACCGCTCGGTGACTGCGCGCACCCGTTCCCCGGCGGCGTCGTAGACGTAGTACGTCGTCTCCGGCGTGCCGTCGGTGACCACCTGCCGGGCGACGGCGCGCAGCCGGTCGGCGTGGTCCCACGCCATCAGCGGCAGGTGCGGCATCCGGGTCATGTTGCCGTGCGCGTCATGCTCGTAGGTCTGTTCCGGGCCGGACCCGACGCTGGTGGCGACGAGCCGGTTGCTGTGTTCGGTGTACGTGTGCCGGCGGGTCCACCCGGCACCGGGCTGGGCCGACTGGTGCACCAGCTCGAGCAGGTTCCCGACCGGGTCGTAGCGGTACCGCTCGGTGTAGCGGCCGACCGCGGCCCCGTCGCCGGGGTGGATCGCTGGCCCGGGCAGGTCCGGCCCGGTGCCCGGTGCGCCGGCGAGCTGTTCGCGCCCGCCGGCCTCGACGAGGCGGTACAGCGCGTCGTAGGTGTACTCCGCGCCGGGCTGCACGACCTGGCCCGCGAAGAAGGCGGTCTGCTGGGCCGCGTCCCGTACCGCCGTGATGTTGCCGACCGGGTCGAAGGTGTGGCGGAGGTCCTGCAGCACCTCGGCGGCGCGGCGGGTCAGCAGGCGGCGCAGGCGGCTGGTGGCGGGATCGTAGGTGTACGTGGTGACCGTTGCGTTGCCGTGCACGACGCGGGTGCGCCGGCCGGCGGCGTCGTGGTCGAGCTCGGTGACCGCGTGCAGGTCCGCGCCGCCCGGGTCCAGCAGGCCGGTGGGCACCGGCCTGCGGGTCCACACGTCGAGCCGGGTGAGCCGGCCGCTGATGTCGTAGCCGGGCCGCACCACGTCGGTGCGGTCACCGCCGTACGGGCCGGCCTGCTGGATGGGCCGGTTCAGCGCGTCGTAGCTCGTGTGCGTCGTGTACGTCTCGGTGTCCAGCGGCGGGTCGGCCGACCAGTCCGGGACGTCGCGGTAACCGGCGGTGAACCGGCGGGTCGCGGTGAGCGGGTTGCCCTTGAAGTCCCGGCGTTCGGTGGTGCTGCGCCCGGCGCTGTCGTAGACCGCGTGCACGGTGCCGCGCAGGTTGCGGTCCTCGGCGTCGGGCAGCGTCTCGCCGTGCACGGTCCGGCCGATGACGCGTTCGGGTTCCGTACCGGCGAGCAGGTGCACCTCGACCGGGCGGCGCAACGCGTCGTACATGGTGCGCACCCGGTGCCCGCGGTCGTCCCAGGTGGCCCGCAGCTGCCCGGCGACGTCGGTGAGCACCCGCCGGACACCGGTGTCCATCCCGGCCTGGCGCAGCAGCCGGCCGCCGAACCCCCGGTCGGTGCGCAGGACCAGACGGTCGAGCCCGTCGCGGACCTCGAGCTCGTTGCCGTCGACGTCCAGCGTCAGCCGGGTCAGTTCGGCGGGCTCCGTCCCGCCGGCCTCGGTCCGGGTGCGGAACGGCCGGCCCAGGCTGTCCAGGTGCGTGACCGTGGGCGTGGCGGCGTGCGCGGCCGCCTTGACCGCCGCGTCGCGTTCCTCGGCGCCGAGCCCGCCGTCGACCCGTTGCGCGTACCAGGTCGGCAGGTAGTCCCCGGCCGGGAGCAGCGCGGCGAACACGGCCAGGTCCGGGTCGGTGCGCGGGTCCAGCAGGACGGTGTCGTTGCCGTCCCAGGTCTCCTGCCGCCACGGGTCGAAGACCACCTTGTCCCAGCTGTGGTCGGGCCGCAGCACGGCCACGACCCGCTGTACCGCGTCGTGGCACCGGGTCGCGCTCACCCCGGCGGTACGGTCGGCCTCGAAGCGGTGGGTGCCGGTGAAGAACGGCTCGTACTCGCGGACCGGGCTGCCCTTGGCGTTGAAGACGGTCCAGCCGGTGGCGATCCAGCGCGGCGCGACGACCGGGCCGCCGTCGGTGACCGGGCCGGGCGCGGCCGCCGTCTTCGTCTGCACGATCCGGCCGAATCCGTCGGAGTACGTCACGGTGTGCTGGACCCGGACCGGTTCCCCGGCCGGCTGGTCGGCGGCGTGGGTCTCCCGGACCAGGGTGTGCACGACCGGGCCCTGCGGCTGGGTGTCGCCGCGGGAGCGGTGGTAGGCGAACAGATCGTGGACCAGCCGGGTGGTGGCGCCGCCGAGCAGCCCGTGGAGCCCGGCCGGGTCGGTGACCTCGCCCGCGAGCACGTCCTCGGGCAGGTCGGCGGTGAACCCGTCGAGCGAGTCGCCCACCGGTTCACCCGGCTTGCCGCGCACGGCGGTGCCGACGACGACGCCGTGCACGTCGAACGCGACCTCGCTGCGGTTGCGGTTGGCGTCGGTGACCAGCCGCGGTTGCAGCACCCGGTAGTCGAAGCCGCCCGCGACGAGCTGCCCGGCCGCGTCGCGTTCACCGACCGTGGTGCGGTTGCCGAGCGCGTCGCGGACGTCGACGACGGCCAGGTCGTACGGGTCGTACCCGGCGATCGTGGTGGCGCCGAACGGGTCGGTGAACCGGACCGGGAGGAAGAAGTGCGCCCGGGCCGCCGCCAGCTCGGCCTGCGGGGTGCCGCCGGCCGCGAAGTGCACCCGCCCGGACGGCACCCACCAGCCGGCGTCACCACTGTGGACGTACCCGGCGTCGGCCAGCACCGCGTCGTCGACCCGGTCGCCGTACGCCTGCGTGACCATCTCCGGTGTCAGCGCCAGCGTGTACGACTCGTACGGCAGCGCCAGCGACTCCAGCGCGCCCAGCGGCAGCGGCCCGGTCAGGTCGTCCCGCCGGTACAGGGTGCGGCGGTGCTCCAGCAGCCGGCGCGCCCCGTCGGCGGCGACGCGCAGCTCCTCGGCGGTGAACAGCCGGCCCGGCTGGGCGGGCGGGCCGAGCAGTTCGAAGCGGCGCTGCTCGGCCGGCAGTGGGGTGCGGTAGGCGAGCGGGCCGGTCACCGCCCCGGTCATCCGGTGGTCGGCGGTGGACAGGTACAGCCGGTGCTGTGCCGCCCGGTCGGCCGCGCTCAGGGCCGGGTCGGGATCGGGGTGCCGGCGGCCGTAGGTGACGCTCACGGCGCGCAGCACGTTGCCGAAGCCGTCGACGTCCAGGGTCACGCCGTGGCTGACCCGCGGGTCGGGGACCGTCTGGTCACCGGAGTGGTAGGTGGCGCGGTCGTACGCCGCGTCGACCGTCTCGTGCTCGTGCACGAGGAACACCGGATGGTCGTTGCGCCCGCGCGGCTGCACCAGCCGGAGCGCGGGGCGGTGTTCGGTCACCGTGTACGGCAGCCCTTCCCGGTCGGTGCCGTCCTGCGCGTACACCTCCTGGCGCAGCATCATGCCCCGCAGGGCGCGCAGCGCGTCCCGGCGGTCGGCGTCGGACAGCCCCTCCGGCAGCGTGGTCGCGGGCAGCCGCACGGTCGGGTCGCCGTCCCAGTACTCCTGCCGCAGTCGGCTGGCTGTCGCACCGCCCGGGTCGTGCAGGCCGGTGTGGAACCAGGTGCGGGTCAGCACCGGCGGCGTGGTCAGCACGTCCGCGTCGGTGCCCACGGTCTCCGCGTCGGTCTGCTCGACCAGGCCGAAACCCCGGAACTCCCGCTCCACGCCGTCGTAGGCGCCGTGATGGTAGGTGTACCGGGCGACGAACCGGCTGTGGCTGACGTGGTCGAGGGTCTGTACCTCGGTGACGACGTGCACCGGGAACGGCAGCCGGGTCGCCCACGACCGCCCGGCGGCCCGGTCGGCGAGGAAGAAGCGGGTCGACGAGGCGTACCCGACCCGGGTCTCGGCACCGAGGTTGTTGCGCACGCCGACGAGCAGGTACGGCTTGACCCCGCCCATCAGGTCCAGGTAGCGCAGCCGGTCACCGGCGGTCCCGTGTCGCGGCGCCGGCCACACCAGGCAGGCGGTGCCGTTGCCGAGCAGGTCGGTGACGGTGACCTCGGTCGCGGTGCCGGTCGGCGGGACGTGCGCGATGTGGTGCGGCGCGGCGAAGCCGTTGCCGGACTGGTTCAGCCACACCCGCACGCCGTCGCCGTCGAGGTAGAGCAGGTCGGCCACGCCGGTACCGTCGACGTCGGCGAGCCGGACCCGCCGCTGGTCGAAGGACTCCGGCGGGGCCAGGACCGGGGCGCCGGCCATCGGCACCCGGGCGCCGAAGCGGCCGTGGCCGAGGTTCGGCCAGTACGAGACGTCGCCGTTGCGGACCCGCACCACGTCCGGCAGCCCGTCCCCGGACATGTCGGCCAGGTACACCGATCCGGTCCGGTCGGCGAGCACCAGGCGCGGCCCGGTCTCGTCGTCCAGCGGGTGCGGGTGGCGGCGGGCGTCACCGAACCCGGCGGCGCCCAGCGACGGGTACCACGTGATCGCATCGGTGTCGGTGAGCAGCAGGTCCGCGTGCCCGTCACCGTCGAGGTCGACGAGCCGGGCGTCGGCGCGCTCCACGTCCGCGGGCAGCCGCTCGAACGTCCGGAACGGTCGCCAGCCGTCACCGTCGCGCTCGGTGAACCCGGGGACCGGGCCGCCGAACGCGACGACGTCGAGGGTGCCGTTGCCGGTCAGGTCCAGCAGCTGCCGCCGCGTCCCGCCGAGGGCGTCCAGGGCATCCAGAGCATCCAGGGCACGCGGGACCGGCTGGGCGGCGACCGCGACGGCCGGTGCCAGCCGGCCGTCGCCGTCGTTGCGGTGGTAGCGCCAGCTGCCGCCGGACTCCACCAGCGCACCGCGGATCCCGTCGCCGTCGAGGTCGACCCAGGCCGCCGGTCCGGCGGGAGCGTCGGGCCCGGCCTCGCGCACGTCCCCGGCGAAGGTCGCCGCGCTGTAGTCGCACTCCACCGGTGGCATCGACCGGCGCAGGTAGCCGGTGCTACCCGACCGGCGGTACGCGTGGACGGTGGCCGACGCCAGCAGGCTCACGACGGGCTGCCCGCGCCCGGGGTCGCCGTGGTACCGCAGCTCGGTCGCCCGGACCAGGCAGTCCGCGCCCACACCGGGCTCGTCCGGGAAGTGGTGGAACATCAGCACCCGCCGGCACAGCCGGTACAGGCGCAGGTCGAACCCGGGCCGGTGGTCGGAGAACGGGTCCAGGCGGGCCGGCCACGGCCGGTCGGGCTGCGGCGCCGGGTGTTGCGGGTCGTGGTCGCCGTAGTCGAACACCACCTCGAACGCCCAGTCGGGTGCGGCCGGCTGCGGGTCGGCGAGCCGGGAGACCAGGTTGCCGTAGCGGATGCGTTTGAGGTACCGGTGGGCACCGCGCCCGGCCGGGGTGCGGTTGAGCTCGGCCGGTGCGCCGGTGTCCACGCCGAGGCTGTCCTCGCCCCGGTACTCGAACTCCATCGCGTTGCCCCGGTCGTCGTACCGGCGGCAGACGAGCCAGCTGAACACCCGTTGCGGCGCGGCCGGGTCGGCGATGCGCGACTGCGGAGTCTCCCCGTAGACGGTCGTGGTGCCGTCACCGCCGGCGGTCCGCCAGTGCACGTCGCCGTCGGCGTGGCGGGTCCACCGCTCGACCCGCGCGAACGCGCCCTCCACCCGGGGGCGGTACCGGTCGATGCGGTGGCCCGGCGCGTGTTCCGGCCGGTCCAGCACCACCGGGGCGCCGGCGCCGTCGAGCTCGGGCACCAGGTCCTCCGCCCCGGCCAGGACGAACACGTCGTCCCGGCCGTAGGCCGGCAACCGCCGGTCGGTCGAGCGGGCCACCGCGGGAAGGCCGAGGCTCCAGCCGAGGCCGAACGCGCCGTTGCCGGTCCCGGAGTCGTACCGCAGCGTCAGCGCCGGCCCGAACCCGCCCCGCCCCGGGCTCACCGGGATCGGCACGCTGAGCGAGCCGGTACCGGTGGCCGGGTTGATCGCGAACGTCTCGTCCATCCCGCGGATCGCGCCGCCGCCGGTCGGCACCGTGACCGCCGGTGGATCGGCGAAGCCGCGCGGCCGAGGTGCTGCCTGCGGTACGGCCTCAGAACGTGTAGCCGAAGACGACGCCGACATCAGCGAGCACTCCTTCCTTGAATCGGGTCACGGTCGTGCCGCCGACGGTCACGGTCTCGGCCAGCGCGGCCGGGATCGAGCGGACCTCCAGCCGCCACGGGGACTCGGCGGACACCGGCACCCCCTGGGCGAACGCCGTCCCGGCCGCGGGCAGGCCACCGAGCTCGGCCGGTGACACGGCCAGCGACAGCTCGGCGGGCGGGCCGGCCGGGCCGGTGAGCCGCAGCTCGATCGGGTCGGCCGGGTCGTACGTGAGGCCGGCGGCGAGCCGGACGAACACCGCCGCCGCGTTCACCTTCAGCGCCCGGTCCCGCACGTGTGCCGGGAACCGGTCGCGGCCCAGCGGCACCGTCAGAATGTGCGGCGCGGCCCCGTCGGGGTGCAGGAACCGCGGCCAGCCGTCGCCGAGGTCGGTCCGGCCCGACACCATCCGGTACAGCCCGGCGGCGCCTTCACCGACCGGCATGCTCGTGATGGCGGCCGCCAGGTCGGCCTTCGCGGCGGAGCGCAGCTGCCCGCCGCCGTCGCGGGCGGTGTAGCGCACGTGCAGGATCACGTCGCTGATCGACTCGTAGTCGAACTGCCGGAACGTGTCGGGCAGTTCGATGCGCCACGCCCCGATCGCGCCGGCGCCCTCGAACGGCAGGTACCGCTCGTCGTCGAAGTTGGTCTGGAACATGCCGGCGTCCTCGTGACCGGTGCTGGTCACGATCGACTGGACGCCGCCGGAGTCGCTGCGGAACCGCTGGTCCTCCGGCCCGGTCCAGGCGTAGCCGGGACTGACGGCCGCGCTCACCCGGGTCCGGTTGGCCAGCAGGGTGAGCCGGGCGGTCACGTTGGTGTACGGCCCGGTGGTGCACGGGATGGTCACGCTGACCGACTTGATCCGCCGCATGTGGTGCCCGGGCTGGTCGAGGTCGAACAGCGCCTCCGGCAGCTCCAGGTAGCAGCTGCCCTGGCGGCGCAGCGCCAGCAGCCCCTCGGGGTGCAGGTTCGCCAGCGAGATGTGCTTGGTCATCTCGTGCTCGCGCCGGTTGAGGTCCAGATAGGACACCTGCATCCGCTGGAGGTCGCGGTGCAGCGCCTCACCGGCGAGCAGCCCCTTGCGCAGGCTGTCCCAGTAGCTGTACTGCACGAACGAGCTGCCGTCGACGCCGAGCTCGAAGCGGTACGCCCGCTCGGCGCGCTTGGCCACGTCGAAGGCGAGCTGGTACCCGGCGAAGTAGGCCTGCGCGGTGCGGCCGATCATCCAGTTGTACAGCTCGGCGTTGGTGTACTTGCTGTGCAGGAACTCCTCGGTACCGCGCGCCTGCTCGATCTGGGACCGGTGCGCGGCCAGCTCGTCGGTGGCGATGCGCACGCGCACGGCCGCCTCGGCGAGCTGCTTGTCGATCTGCATGAGCTCCTTGCCGGCGAGGTTCTGCTGGAGCACCATCTCCGTCTCGCGGTGCACCAGACCGGCCACGATGGCGGCCCGGGCCGAGCCGTCGGCGTGCTTGCTCGCACCGGCCCGTTCCCGGCTGGCCATCGCCTGCAGGGCCGGGCCGAGCGCGGAGCCGGAGATGCCGAGCTTGACGCTGCCGCCGACGCCCCAGGGCAGCGTGGCGATGCTCAGGTCGGGGATGTAGTACGACAGGATCGCGGCCGCCTCCCAGCCGTGCGCACTGTCCTGGAAGCGGTGCGCGGTGGCCAGCTCGTCGAGCTGCTGCTGCTCGGACGCGATCATCTTGGTGCCCTCGCCGTTGACGACGGCGGCCTTCGTCGGCGCGGCCACCTCCTGGATCTCCTCGCCCTCGCCCGGCCGATGCAGCTGCGTGACGCCCTGCAGCCGCTGGTAGTGCACGTACCGGACCATCGCCTGGTCCCGCGCGGCGCGCAGGGTCTCCAGCTGCCGGGTGGCGGCCTCGACCTGCTGGACGCGGATCTGCTCCATCGTGCGCAGCAGCGTGGTCTCCTGCCCGGCGCGCAGCGCCGCGAGGTCCTCCGCGTCGCGCTTCTCCAGCACCTGGGTCAGGCTCGCACCGAGCTGCTGGACGTGCTGGGTGAGCTCGGCCGCCTTCGCCGCCAGGGCACGGAACCGGTAGACCGGCTGTGGTGCCGCCGCGTCGGCGATGGCGCCGGCGATGTCGGCACCGGCCGCGCTCGCCTGCACCAGCAGCGCCGGGTCGATCGGCGGTTCGAACAGCGGCAACCGGCGTTCGATCCCGTCGACGTTCATGCAGTGGCGGATCTTGAACAGCCGGTCGGCGACCTTGTCCCAGTAGCCGAGGAGCTTGTCGTTGGCCGGGACGCCGAAATACAGCGTCTTCGGCAGCGGCACCGGCGGGGTGTTCGGGTTGACCACGACCGTGTCCGGCCGGACCGAGCCGAACAGGTACTCGATGTCGACCAGCTCGTTGGAGAGCGTGCCGAGGTCGAGTTCCAGCGTGGAGTACGTCTGCACCTGCGGGACGGCCCGGGGCGGGATCAGCGCCGGGCGCGGGCCCAGGATCTGGGCGGCCAGCACGTACAGCTGGGTGGCCTCGTTGACCGACTCCAGGGTGTCGCGGCGGAACAGCTGGTCGCCCCACGCGATGAGGTTGTCCAGGTAGCGCATCACGACGTTCTTGGCGTACGCGGTCGGCCGCAGCCGGGCGATCGCGTGCGGGTCGAACGGGCTGTCGCGCCACTGGTCGACCTCGTCGAGCAGGTCGTCCGGCGGGTTCCCGCCGGCCAGCATCTTGAGGATCTTGTCGATGCGGTCGTTGAGGATGGTGGTGTTGCTCAGCTTGTGCAGCGGCTTGGTCTGCCAGTACTTCTGCGGTGCCTTCAGGGTCGAGCTGTCGGTCGGGTCGAAGACGAGGTGCAGCCAGCGCTGTGCCTCCTCGAACCGCTGGTTCGCGCTGAGCCGGTCGGCGATCAGCAGCGGCAGGTGGAAGAAGAGCTCCCAGTTGTACAGCGCGTACCCGCCACCGTAGGTGAAGTCGATGTCCTCGACGGGGTACGGCGCGTCCACGACCGTGGTCGGGTCGTACCGGGTGTCGAAGGTGTCGGTCTCGCCGAGCTGGATCGTGCGGCTCAGCGCGTTCGTCGGGCCGCCGCTGCTCATCCCCTGGACCAGGTTGGCGATCCGGCCGTGGAAGTGCGGCTGGAACAGGTACCGCCGCTGCTGGGTGGCCGCGACCACCAGCTGCTGCGGCGCGTCCAGGCGTCCGTCGTCGACGGTGTGCCCGGCCGGGTCCGGCACCGTTGCGCCGTCGACGTCATCGTCCAGGCCCCGGTAGTAGTGCCGCCTTGCGCGATCGATCGCGGCCGGGTCGACGCGGGCCGGGTCGGCGGCCGGGGCGAAGTTCACCGTGACGGTCCGCGAGGTGACGTAGAAGGTGCGCTCGTCGTCGCTGAAGAAGAACGGCCGGTCCGGCCGCAGGCCGTGGTACTGGTGCGGGTAGGACAGCGTGTACCGGCCGGGTGTCTCCTTGAACGCCAGGGTGTACGTCGCGTCCGGGTACGCGGCGTCGTCCTTCGGCAGGTACAGGTTGTCCCAGCCGTTCGGCTCGGCCAGCTGGACGAAGTCGGTGCCGTCCTCGTGCGTGTTGGCCGGCGGGTACACCCGGATCGGCTCGTGTTCGATCGGCTGGACGAAGCCCTCCGGGCCGGAGAACCGCCAGCCGTCCCGCTGGGTTCCGGCGATCTTGCTGTCGAACCAGATCTGCAGGTCCGTCGACCCCTTCTCGGTCCAGAACAGGTGGTCGCCGCGCGGGCCGACCGCGCCGAGGTCCGACCGCACCCGCTGCGTGGTGATGCGCCGGGGCTGCCACTTGCCGTCGACGTACTCGCTCCAGGCCAGCTGCATGTCCAGCTCGTTCGGCGACGGGTCCGCGACCGGCCCGGCACCGCCGTACACCGGCACGGGTGTCTCGGTGTACACCGGCCAGAACAGGAACAGCCGGTCCCTCCACACCACGGGCAGGATGTGCCGCTCGGTGATGTCCAGGTCGACGGGCTCCCACGCGGTCCAGCGCCCGGCGAGGAACCGGCGGTGGTAGAACAGCGGCGTCGGCGTCCCCGGCACCCGGCCGAAGACGTGGATGTCCGACGAGCCGACCCGGTAGATGCCGGCGACCTCCAGCCGGGCGATCATGCTGAGCTTGTGGATGTAGCCGGCGACGACCCGTTCGGCGGCCTCGGAGGTGACGTCGTCCTGCCCCAGTTCGGCCTCGGCGGCCCGGAACAGCGGTGACCGGTCGGCCCGCAGCTCCGGTGCGATCCAGTTCTCCGGGAACAGGAACACCTTCCGGGCTGCCTCCCAGACGCGGTACTGCTTCATCCACGGCCAGTCCCGCCAGCCGGAGCTCGTCATCTTCGGCCCGGTCTCCAGGCCGAGCAGGCAGCGCTGCACGAACTGCTGTGCCGAGCTGATCGCCTGCTTGAGCCTCGACGTGGTGGCGCAGGCGCTCATCTCGGTGTCGATGAGGAAGTGCCCGTACAGCCCGTTCGCGTCCCGCCAGTGCTGCCCCCTGGCCGGGTCGGGGTTCGTGACGAGGTAGCTGACGAGGGCCTTGCGCTGAAGCTCGCGCAGCGTGTCCCGCAGCGGGCGGGCGACCCGCGGCCACTCGTCCACCGTCGATCGGGCGCGGACGAGCTGGACGGCGGCCCGCGCGTCGGCCGCGGTCAGCGACGGCGCGGTGAACGCCACGGTCTGCGCCACGCTCGCGCCGAGCCGGGTGATCCGGCCGATCGCCGGTACCAGCCGGGCCAGCGCGGTCTCGTCGGCGAACCGGTCGACCGCGGTCAGGTCGAGCACGGCCTTGGCGGCCAGCGCCGTGAGGTCCGCCGGGGCCCAGCCGGTCCGGGTGGCCAGCCCGCCGAGCACGGTCGCGGTCGTGGCGCCGGCTGCCCCGGCGTCGGCGAACATGCGCTCGACCGTGTCCGCGCCGCCGGGGACCCGGTCGCGCGCGGCAGCCAGGTCGACCAGCCGCAGCCAGGCCGCGAACCGGGCCGGTGACGGGTCCACCGGTTCGGTGACCGCCAGCTCGTCCGGGTGCAGCCAGCCGGTCGACACCGGCGTGACGCTGAGCCAGGGCGCCGGGCGGACCGGTACCCCGGGCATGCCGAGCCAGTGCAGCTGGCCGGGCTGCAGGCGCAGCAGGCCGGTCAGCCGGTGCGTCTTGGCGAGCCGGCGGACGGTGGCGAACTGGTGCGGGAACCCGGCAGCGGTGATCGTGATCTCCGGCTCGCTGTCGAGGTAGGCCGGTTCGAGCAGGTCGGCGATCGCGAACTGCCCGGGTGCGGTCCCGGCGTGCAGCGTGCCGGTCAGCAGCGCCCGGACCGTGTGCGTCGGCACCGCGAGGGCCTCGGCGAGGTGCTGGACGACGATCTCGGTGCCCTGCTCGACGCGGACGAACGTCAGCACCCGGGCGAGCACGATCGCGTACCGCTGCAGGATCGTGACCGGTTCGTCGAACAACCGGGCGGCATCCACGGTGGAGACCAACACGTTGTCGGGCTCGGGCTGGTACTGCGCCACGGCGGCGTACAGCTCCTCGACCGCGGCCCGGTAGAGCCCCTCGGTGGACAGCGAGTGCAGCAGCCGGCGGTCCGCGGCGGTCATCGCGCCGCGGAAGCACAGCCGCCGGGCCGGTGCGTCGTAGAACACCCGTGCCTTGATCTCGGCGGGAAACACCACACCGGCCGGGAGTCCCTTGAGCGGGGCGTGGAACGTCGGCCAGCGCAGCGCCAGCCGGGTCACCGCCGACCGGGCGGCGGTGAAGATCTGCTTGACCGCGGCCAGGAACGCGCTCGCCGCCGGGGCGGCCGCGCTCAGCAGGTCACGCTCGGCGACGGTCAGCGGCCCGGTCACCCGCAGCACCCCGTGCGCCCAGTCGACCCGTCCGCGCAGGTCCGCCGGCACCTGGAAGCCCGGCGGCAGGCTCGCCAGCGGCGCGGCGTACACCGCGTCCGGCGACAGTGCCACCAGCAGGTCGTCGATCAGCTCGTCCGGCCAGCCCAGCGCGGCGAGCCGGGAGCGCAGCGCCGTGCCGTCGCGGTCGACGACCGCGGTGTCCTGCTCGTGCAGCGCCCGCACGGCGGTACGGACGTCGTCCAGCACCGCGGTGATCGCGGAGTCGGCGGGCGTCGTGGCCGCGCTGCCCCGGTGGTGCAGCAGATGGTCCAGCTCCGCGACCGACGTCCCGGCCGCGGCGACCCGGTCCAGCAGCTCGGCGAGGAACAGGACGTTGTGCGGGTTCTGCGGGAGGAACACGTCGGTCAGGCCGGTCATCGCCTTGAACGTGAGCAGGTCCGCCACGGGCAGGCCGAGCCCGCGGGCGAGCAGCACGTGCCGGTACAGCCCGGACAGTCTGGCCAGGTCGAGCGGGCCGGTCGGGGCGAGGGCGGCCAGCAGGGTGGCCAGTTCGCCGTCGTTCACGCCGAGCGCGGCCGCGAGGGTGGCGCGGTTCGCCTGCGGTTCGGCCGCGACGGACACGGCGCCGTTGACCGGGACGAACGCGGGGTTCACCGGGTCGACGACGGCCGGGTTCGTGAACAGCCGCTGGTACAACGGGTCCGGGCCGGTCACCGGCAGCGGGGACCAGAAGGTCAGCACCTGCTCGCGGGTCAGCCCGAACCGGGTCGCCAGCAGCTGCACCGCCAGGCATCCGCGCAGCACCGTCGGCGTGAACGGCTGGGCCGGTGCGCCCTGGAACACCGCGAGCGTGGCGTCGAGCTCGGTCGTCGTCCAGCCGAGCCGGCGCCACAGCCGCACGAACAGGTGCAGCCGGGCCAGGAACGGCTCGGTGACCCCGGTCAGCTTCAGCTTCCACAGTTCGCCGGTGGTCGGGTCGGTCGACTGGGCGGAGACGATCCGCACGGCCGCGTCCGGGTTGACGTACCGCGTGGTGAGCAGTTCGACGAGTTCCTCGTAGCTGACCGCCAGCCGGTCGATCACCTTCGTCACCCAGGTGAGCGCGGACAGCCAGTCCAGCTGCTGGACCGCCGGCACCGACGAGCCGTTGAAGACCTCGACCGGGTTGCCGGTCTGCGCCAGGCCGTAGAAGTGCCAGGGCATGACCCGCTCGCCGCGGTGGCCGGTCGCCGTCGGCACCAGCCGCCAGGTCGTGGCCTGGTTGACGGTGCCCTCCGCGACGGCCACCAGGCCGGGGGCGTCGGCGCGGCTCCAGGCGCCGGCGCCGACGGTGTAGACCCCGTGCTGCGACTGGTCGGCCTGGTCCTTCACCAGCACCAGCTGCCCGGCGGTCAGTGCGACGCCGTCGACGGTCCGCAGGTCCGACAGTGCGCTCAGCGGGCCCGTGGTAGCCGCCCGCACCGGCGTACCGCCGGTCAGCAGCACCCGTTCGGCGGGTGCCAGCCCGAGCCGCTCGCCGACCACCTCGGGACGGTTGAACGCGGTCCACGGCGACGACGGCGAGAGCTCGGTGAGCAGGCTCGCCCGGTCGGCGCCGAAGTGACCCAGCATCGCGGCGGTCTCCGCCCGCCACAGGTCCAGCGGCAGGTCCAGCGGGAACACCGCGGACCGCAGCACGTCGTACGCCCGGGTGCTCACGTGCTCCGGGCTCGCCGCCAGCCGTCCGGCGTCGGCGCCGGTCTGGTAGGTCATCGCGGTGACCGTGATGGTCGGGCTCGTGGCGCTGCCGCGGACGAGGTCGAAGCGCACCGAACCGTCGGACAGGTGCCAGCGCTGGCCCTTCAGGACCACGTACACCACCTGGCCGGCACTGAGCGGGTACCCCGCCTGGGCGAACGGCGCCCGGATCGGGTCCGGGACCTTGCGCAGATCCAGGTCGGCGGCGAGCGCGGCGGGCACGGTGAACGGCGCGAACGGCGCCACCGCCTGCTCCAGCACCTCGTTGACCAGGTCGATGTAGGGCAGTTCGGTGTTCGTGTTCTCGCACGTCAGCTCGATGTCACCGAGGTCGGGCCGGCGGGCCAGCAGCACCTTGAGCGCATTGCCGAACGGCGGCTCGGCGCCGCGCTGGCTGAGGAACTCCAGGATCTCGGCGTAGTAGGCGGCCGGGCCGGCCACCGACTTGCAGTGCTCGCAGGCGCAGGCGTCCAGCGACCCGAACAGGCTCGTCAGCGTCGGCACGTCCACCGCGTTCGGCGTCAGCACGCCCGCGACGTCGACGGTGTTGTACTGCGGGCTGTAGGCGGCCACGGTCGCCATCGCCGCCGCGGCGACGGTGGCGGCCTGGGCGTGGACCTGCCCGGCCCGCTCGGCGTCGGGGAAGACCTGGCCGTAGCGCTCGACGAAGTCGTCGTGGTTGAGCTTGGCGATGTCGGTCGCCGAGGTGAGTCCGGCGTCGAGGAGGGCTGCCGTCTCGGTGTGACGGCGGGTCAGGTTGAACACCCGCTGGGTGGCCCGCAGTTCCCGGGTGACCGCCCCGGTGTCGGTGACGCCCTGGAGCAGTTCCGGGTGCGCGGCCAGGAACGTCTCGACCTTGACCGCGCCGAGCTCGAAGACGACGCCGCGGGCGGTGACGTTGGTCCAGAAGGCGCGCAGGCCAGCCGAGCGGGTCTGGTCGGCCTGGGCGCGGTGGGCCAGCACCTGCGTCGGCATCGCGTCGGTGACGATGCGCTCCAGGGTCTCGGCGTAGCGGGCGACCCGGGTCGCGTGGTCGGCGCCGGTGATCTCCGCCGGTACCTGGTCGGCCGCCGGGACGGGCTGGCTGGTGATCACCGTCTTCCAGTCGGCGACGCCGAGCCTGGCCAGGTGCCGGAACGTGGGTGCCTCGCCGCCGCTGCGCATCGCCCGCAGCCGGTTCACCAGCGGCGCGTGCCCGCCGGTGAGCGCCGCGACCTGCATCGTGAACTGCAGCTCAGGCACCTTCGGCCCGAGCCGCGGATCGCCGGCGAGCTGGGTCCAGAACCGCGCCGGGTCGGTCTCGGCCCGGTCGCGGGCCGCGTCGTCGACGTGTGCGGCGTACCGGGCGAGGAACGTCTCGCGGTCGGCCGGCTGGTCCAGGACCCCGCCGAGGAGCTTCGCGATCGGTGCCGGGCCCGCGCCGTACTTCGCCGCCGCCGCCCGGAACGCCGTCTCGGTCTGCTCGATGCGGTCGTGCAGGACGCCGGGGACGATCCGCTGCCGGACGGCCTCCTCCAGGGCCCGGATGCGGACCGCGGGCTCGGTGGCGAGCAGCGCGCTGAGGTTCGTCGGCAGCTGCTGGCGGACGTACCCGTAGTGCACCTCCGGCTGCAGCCCGGTGCGGCGGGCCAGCTTGTGCGCCACGACGAGCGCGGCCAGCTGTTCGGCCGGTCGTGCGACCTTCCCGGCGAGCAGGCTCAGGTCGCGCTGACCGGCGCGCTGGGCGAGGTCGGCGAGCTGGACGCCGCCGAGGTGCGGCTGCAGCTCCTGCATCAGCTGCTCGTACTGCGACCAGGTCGCCAGCGGCCCGCCGTCGACGGTCAGCGGCACGGACTCGACCTCGCCGGCCGAGAAGACCACCGGTGACTCGGCCGCCGCCGTGGTGCCGTCCTGGGCGTACACCCGCACGAGCAGGTCCACCGGTGTGCCGCCGGGCGGGTACGTGATCTCGTACCCGCCGTCCGCGCCGGTGACCGTGCGGCCGAGTTCGGACTCGCCGCGAAGTCGTTTGTGCCAGGCGACTACCGTCCGTCCGGCGATGCCACGCCCACCGGCGAACGTGACGGCGCCCCGCACCGTGCGCGTGCCGTCGGCGGGAGCGGCTGCGGCCGGGCCGGTGCGATCCAGTTCGAGCGTCATCGGTACACCCTCATCTCGCGGTTTCGACGAATGAGGCGACTGTGCGCGGCGGGTGCCGGGGGCGGTGCGGGGTGAAACGCGGGGTCCCGCACCCGATGTCGGGAACCCGTCACGTGTCCGCCGCGGATCCACCGCCGCGGCCGAGCCTTGACCAGACTCATCGATATGAATATCGTGCTCTATCTATAAGGAAGCCTAACTAACAACCAAGGTCGGCGACGGCGCGGCGACCGCTGCCCGGCTCCGTCGCCTCGCGGGGGGCCCGGCGTCAGGAACGGAGACCCCGATGAGCTCCCCACCGGTCAGACACGTCATCGCCACCCTCGCCGCCGCGCTCTGCGTCGCCACCGGCGTGGTGGCGGCCGCCGCCCCGGCCGCCGCCGACACCGTCGGCCCGATCACCGGCATCGCCTCCGGCAAGTGCGTCGACGTCCCGGCGGCGACCACCGTCAACGGCACCCAGGTGCAGCTCTACACCTGCAACGGCACCGCCGCGCAGACGTGGACCGTCGGCACCGACGGCACCATCCGCGCCCTGGGCGACAAGTGCCTCGACGTCGCCGGCGGGATCAACGCCAACGGCACCAAGGTGCAGATCTGGGACTGTTCCGCCGGCAACCCCAACCAGCGGTGGACGTACAGCGACTCGGCCCGCACGCTGGTCAACCCGGCCACCGGCCGGTGCCTCGACGTGGCCGGCGGCAGCACCGCCGACGCCGCCAAGCTGCACATCTGGGCCTGCAACCCGGCCGTGGCCAGCCAGCAGTGGGGCCTGGCCGGCGGGCCGCCGCCGGCGTTCACCGACTACCAGGCCGAGAGCGCCGCGGTGTCGCAGGGTGTGGTCGAGTCGAACCACGCCGGCTACACCGGCACCGGCTTCGTCAACTACGACAACGTGGTCGGCTCCTACGTCCAGTTCACCGTCTCGGTGCCCGCCGCCGGCATGTACCCGCTGGCGCTGCGCTACGCCAACGGCACCACCGTCGACCGGCCGATGGACATCACCGTCAACGGCGCGCCGGCCGCGCCCGGGGTGTCCTTCCCGGGCACCGGCGCCTGGCCGACGTGGGTCGAGCGGACCGTCACCGCGAGCCTCACGGCCGGCACGAACACCGTCCGGGCCGCGGCCACCACCGGCAACGGCGGACCGAACCTGGACCGGCTGCGGGTCACCGCGCCGTCGGACGGGCAGCCGCCGAGCGCGCCGGCGAACCTGCGGGTGGTCGGCGCGGTCCGCCCGACCGGCGTCGACCTGGCCTGGAACGCCTCCACCGACAACGTCGGCGTCGCCCGGTACGTCGTCTACAACGGCGGGAACGTGGTCACGGAGGTCGGCGGCAACATCCTCGCCGCCACCGTGCCGTTGCAGCCCAACACCTCGTACGTCTTCAGCGTGCTGGCCTACGACGCGGCCGGCAACCCGTCGCAGGGCAGCAACAACCTGCCCGTCACGGCGCCGCCGGGCACCGACACCCAGCCGCCGACCACGCCGGCCGGGCTGCGCAGCACCGCCGTCACCGCGAGCACGGTGACGCTGGCCTGGAACGCGGCCACCGACAACGTCGGCGTCCGCGGCTACCGGGTGTCGCGCGACGGCACCCAGATCGCGGACGTGCCCGACCTGACCGCGTCGGACACCGGGCTCGCCGCCGCGACGACCCACCGGTACACGGTGGTCGCCTACGACGCCAACGGCAACACCTCGCCGGCCGGCCCGGCGCTGGCGGTGACCACGTCGTCGCAGGCGGGCGGCGGCGACCCGATCTTCGACCGCAACGTCAACACGCAGCTCGACCTGCCGTGGGGGATCGCGTTCCTGCCCGACGGCAGCGCGCTGGTCGCCGAGCGGGACCGGTTCGAGATCGTGCGGGTGACGCCGGCCGGGCAGAAGACGGTCGTCGGCACCGTCGCCGAGGCCGTGACCACCGGCGGCGAGGGCGGCCTGCTGGGCCTCGCCGTCGGCCCGACCTTCGCCACCGACCACTGGGTGTACGCCTTCCACACCGCGGCCGCGGACAACCGCCTGGTCCGCTTCAAGTTCGAGAACGGCGCCATCGGCCCGCGCGAGGCGCTCGTCACCGGGATCGCGAAGAACCGCTTCCACAACGGCGGCCGGGTGCGGTTCGGCCCGGACGGCTACCTCTACGTCACCACCGGCGACGGCCAGGACAGCAGCCGGGCGCAGAACCCCAGCTCGCTCAACGGCAAGATCCTGCGGGTCACCACCACCGGCGCGGCCGCGCCCGGCAACCCGTTCGGCACCCGCGTGTACAGCCTGGGCCACCGCAACCCGCAGGGCCTCGCGTGGGACTCGCAGGGCCGGCTGTGGTCGTCGGAGTTCGGTGACAACACCTGGGACGAGCTCAACCTCATCACCGCCGGCGCCAACTACGGCTGGCCGACCTGCGAGGGCGCCTGCGGCAACCCGAGCTTCACCGACCCGGTGCGGCAGTGGAGCACCGCGTCGGCCTCACCGAGCGGCATCGAGATCGTCAACGACTGGATCTACATGGCCGCCGTCCGCGGCACCCGCCTGTGGGTCATGCGGATCACCGGCGCCACCACCGACACGCCGCGGGCCTTCTTCAACGGCTCCTGGGGCCGGCTGCGCACGGTGGTCAAGACACCGGACGGCGGCCTCTGGCTCACCTCGACCAACAACGACATGAACGGCGGCACGCCGACGGTGCTCACCAACGTCATCGTCCGCCTGCGCTTCGCCGCATGACCCGGTCCACCAGCGAAGGAGATCGTGCATGAAGATCCGCGCACCACCACCGGCAACGGCGGCGTCGACACCGTCACCGGCCTGAACGCCACCGGCCGGTACGTACGGGTGCTCGGCACGGCGCGGGCACGCAGTAGTCCGTCACCGACGCCTCGCTCAACGCCCTGGCGACCGACTGGAACGCCGACGTCCTGCGGGTTGTCGATGTACATCCAGGAGGGCGGCTACGAGACCAACCCGCAGCTGTTCACCGACCGGGTGCACAGCTACATCGAGCAGGCGATCGCGCGTGGCATGTACGTCATCGTCGACTGGCACATGCTCACCCCGGGCGACCCGAACTCCAACCTGGACCGGGCCCGCACCTTCTTCACCGCCATCGCCCAGCGCCACGCGGCCAAGACGGCCGGCGCCTGGGTGCGCGACCGGATCCGCACCCCGGACAGCTTCCCGACGGGCTGACCTCGCAGCACACGGTGGGCCGGTCCGGCGACGGACCGGCCCATCGGCGTGCCTCGACAAAGTGAACCCGAACGCCCGCGAGATTGGATCTCGCGGGCGCCGGGCGGCGTCTAGCGCCGAAGGGGTGAACCACCCCGAGGAGGCAGCATGGCACCGCTCCGGCTCGCCGTGATCATCGGCAGCACGCGCGAGGGGCGCGTGGGCGAGAGCGTCGGCCGCCGAATCGCCGAGGAGGCGATGCGGCGGGACGACCTGGCGGTGACCGTCGTCGACCTCGCCGCGTACGAGTTTCCCGGCAGCCACCCGGCGGAGCCCACCGCGGCGATACGGTCGTTCGTGCAGGACATCAACCGGGCCGAGGCGTTCGTCGTCGTCACCCCGGAGTACAACCACAGCTTCCCGGCCTCGCTGAAGCAGGCCATCGACTACGCGTACGACGAGTGGCAGACCAAGCCGGTCGGCTTCGTGTCGTACGGGTGCCGGTCGACCGGGCTGCACGCGGTGGACGCGCTGCGGACGGTCTTCACCGCGCTGCACGCGGTCACGGTGCGCGATACCGTCGCGTTCGACCTGCTCATCGCGCACAGCGAGCAGGCGGAGTGCCGGGACCGGCTGCGCCAGGACTGCCGGCTGCTGCTCGACGAGCTGTGGTGGTGGGGCATGACGCTCCGCGAGGGCCGCGCAGCGCGGCCCTATGTGAACTGAGGCCGTGACCAAGAGAGACGAAGAGGAAGGTTTGCATCCGTGAGTGAACGCACCACGGGCCTGGCCGTCGAGGCCGAGGGCCTGACGAGGTCGTTCGGCGAGACCCGCGCACTGGACGGCATGGATCTGCGCATCCCCGCCGGCACCGTCTACGGCCTGCTCGGGCCGAACGGCGCCGGCAAGACCACGGCGGTGCGCGTGCTGGCGACCCTGCTGCGCCCCGACGGCGGGCGGGCCCGGGTCTTCGGGCACGACGTCGTGGCCGAGGCCGACGCGGTCCGCGCCCGGGTGAGCCTGACCGGGCAGTACGCGTCGGTCGACGAGGACCTGACCGGCTTCGAGAACCTGGTGCTGCTCGGTCGCCTGCTCGGGCTGCGCAAGCCGGCCGCCCGCGCGCGGGCCGAGCAGCTGCTCGCCGCGTTCGGCCTGACCGACGCGTCCGCGCGGCAGGTGAAGAAGTACTCGGGCGGCATGCGCCGCCGCATCGACATCGCGGCGAGCATCCTGAGCACCCCGGACCTGCTGTTCCTCGACGAGCCGACGACCGGCCTCGACCCGCGCAGCCGCAACCAGGTGTGGGAGATCGTCCGCGCGGTGGTCGCGCACGGCACGACGGTGCTGCTCACCACGCAGTACCTCGACGAGGCGGACCAGCTCGCCGGCCGCATCGCGGTGGTCGACCACGGCAAGGTGATCGCGGAGGGCACGCCCGGCGAGCTGAAGTCGTCGGTCGGCTCCGGCACCGTCCACGTGCGGCTGCGGGACCCGGGACGGCGGTCGGAGGCGGAAGCGGTACTGCGCGCGGCGCTCGGCGTCCCCGTGCAGCTGGACGCCGACCCGGTGGCGCTGACCGCACGGGTCGGCGGGGCCGGCACCGACCTCGACGCGAGCGAACAGGCCGCGCGGGCGCTCGGTGACCTGGCCCGCGCCGGCATCGTCGTCGACGACTTCTCCCTCGGCCAGCCCAGCCTGGACGAGGTCTTCCTGGCCCTGACCGACCACCCCGCGGAGCCGGCCGGCGAGCGGGACGAGCAGCTGGAGGCGGCCCGATGAGCGATGTCGCAACCTCGACCGGCCGCGCGCCGACCGTCTTCGTGCCCTCGGCAGAGGCCCTCGCCACGGTCCTCGCCCCGGGGGCGCGCCCACCCCGCCCGAGCGCCCTGTCGGCGTCGATGACCTTCGGCTGGCGGGCGATGCTGAAGATCAAGCACGTGCCGGAGCAGCTGTTCGACGTGACCGCGTTCCCGATCATCATGGTGCTGATGTTCACGTACCTGTTCGGCGGCGCGCTCGCCGGCAGCCCGAGTGAGTACCTGCAGTTCTTCCTGCCCGGCATCATGGTCACGAGCGTCGTGATGATCACGATGTACACCGGGGTCGGCCTCAACACCGACATCGAGAAGGGCGTCTTCGACCGGTTCCGGACGCTGCCGGTCTGGCGACCGGCCGCGCTGGTCGGCATGATCCTCGGCGACGTGCTGCGCTACGTCCTGGCCGCGTTCGTCATCCTCGGGGTCGGCCTGGTGCTCGGCTTCCGCCCGGACGGCGGCGTGCTCGGCGTGCTCGCCGGGATCGGCCTGCTGGTGATCTTCTCCTTCGCCTTCTCCTGGGTGTGGACGTACTTCGGCCTCGTCCTGCGCAGCGAGAAGTCCGTGATGGGCGTGAGCATGATGGTCCTATTCCCGCTGACGTTCCTCAGCAACGTCTTCGTCAACCCCACCACCATGCCCGGCTGGCTGCAGGCGTTCGTCAACGTCAACCCGATCACCCACCTGGTGGCGGCGGTGCGGGCGGCCATGTCCGGCTCGTCCGACCCGTCGAACACGATGTGGCTGCTGCTGTGGAGCGCCGGCTTCCTGGTGGTGTTCGGCACGCTCACGATGTACCGCTACAACCGCCGCTGACTCAGAGGCGCCACGGCGGCGGCGGGGCCGGGCGGTAGGAGCACGCACTGCCGGTCGACACCGTCTCGCGCAGGTGCGCGGCGAGGGCCGGGTGGCGCTCGTCGAGGCGGCGCAGCGTGTCGCGGATGCGGGCGGTGACCGTCTTGCGGGCGCGCTCGGCCTCGTCGCCGAGGCGGCGGGTGCGCCCGGCCAGGCCGGCCGCCGCCCGCAGCTGCTCCAGCAGCGCCGCGCGCTCGGCGTCGAGGGCGGCGAGCCGCGGCGCGTCGCCCCGCACCGCGGCCCGGTCGATCTCCTCGTCCAGACGACCGAGGTGGTGCCGGTACCGTGCCTTCGCCTCGTCGTCGAGCACCGGGTCGCCGCCGAGTCGGCGGGCGGCGGCCAGCTCGGGCCCGGCGGACGGGTCGAGCAGGTCGGCGACCGGCACGTCCACCCCGGGGCGGCTCAGCAGCAGGCGCAGGTCGTGCAGGCCCTTCGCGTCGGGCAGGTGGACGACGGTGCCGGCGTAGGCCAGCCGCCAGACCGCCCCGTCGAAGCGGAACTCGTGCCCGGCGGGCGGCTCGGCAGGCGGCTCGGCAGGCGGTGGCCCGGCCATCGGTGCCGCCGGCCGCGCGCCGAGGCGATCGGCGACGTGCGGCATGCCGAGCGCCCGCGCCTGCTCGGCCGCCGTCGCCCGCAGCGCGGCCGCCTCCTCCGCCTGGCCCTGGCCCTGGCCCTGGCTCTGGCCCGACAGCGCCTCCACGAGCCCGGCGCGGGCCAGCAGCGACCAGTGCCGCGAACCCATCCGGTCGGCGGCCTCGCCGGCGGCGCGGAAGCCGGCGACGGCGTCGTCCCAGCGCCGCTCGGCGAGGTCGAGGCGCGCCAGCCAGTGGTCCACCGGGCCGCTGACGTCGCAGCCGAACAGCGCGACCAGCCACTGCCCGCGGTAGGGCCGCAGCACCTCGCGCACCTCGGCGCACCGGCCGGGGTCGCCCGAGGCGGCGGCGACCTCGGCCCGGAGGCGGTGCCAGAGCGGGGAGACGGCGCGGCTGTACTGCGCGCCGGCGGCCTCGATGGCGGCGGTGAGCCGGGCGGCGGTACCGGCGTCGCCGCGCTCCGCCGCCGTGAGCGCCCGCAGCAGTTCCACGTAGTCGCGGTCGGACACGTCGAGCCGGTCGAGCAGCTCGTCGATCTCCGCGAACCGGCCCTGCGGCAGCAGCCACGCCCACCGCAGGTGCGCGGTGGTGAACGCGTGGTCGCCGTCGGCCCACTCGCCGAACGACTCCAGCTCGGTGTAGCACGCGTCGGCCTCGGCGAAGTCGCCGCGGAATCCGGCGACGACCCCGCTGTCGATGGCGACCATCATCCGGTACGCCGCGAGGTCCTCCCCCCGGCCGAGGGCTGCCATGGCCGTCAGCTCCCGGTAGTAGCCCGGGTCGCCGAGCTCCAGCAGCGCGACCCAGCGCAGCGAGGTCGCCCACAGCTCGGTCTCCACGTCGCCGCTGCGGCGGGCCACATTGCGGATCTCGGCGGTGAGCGCCGCCCGGTCGGCGGCCGTGCCGAGCCCCCAGGTGGTGTCGTGGCGCGCCCACAGCGTGAACGTGAGCGCCTCGTCGTCGTGGCCGCTGCGGGCGAGCGTCTCGGTGGCCGTGATGAGGTCCGTGACCATTGCTCCGGGCGAGGCGACGCTGCCCGGGTCGCCGATCAGGCGGCGGTGCGCCTCCCGGAGCAGCCGCTCCGGGTCGGCGGCGCTGCCCGAGGAGTTCCGGTGCCGGTACACCGTGATGGCCACGCGGGCGAGGACCACCGGGTCGTCGAGGTCGAGCACGATCGCCGCGGCGTCGGCCATGAGCCGCTCGGCCCCGGCCCGGTCGCCGTGGTGGTGCTGCAGGGTCTGGCCGAGCTCCACCATCGTCTTGGCGCGCTGCGCCGGGTCGGCGACGACGTCGAGCGCGCGCCGGAAGTGCATCACCGCCTCGTCCGACGCGAGCCGGCGCGCGGCCGCCCGGGCGGCCGCGAGCAGCAGGTCGGTGGCGTGCGCCGGGTCGACGCCGGGGCCGGCGAGCCAGGCGTGCCCGGCCAGCTCACCGGGCAGCAGCCGCTCGGCCAGCGCCGCCGAACGGCCGGCGGCCCGGACCACGGCGGCGTGCCGGGCGCGCCGGTCCTCGTCGCCCAGCCCGTCGTACAGGGTCTCGCGGACCAGGTCGTGCACGAAGGCGAACCGCCCGCCGCCGCGGGACACCACGAGCCGCGCGGTGACCGCCCGGCCCAGCAGCCGGTCGGTCTCCGCGGCCGGGCTGGGCACGCAGTCGGCGAGCACCTGGCGGTGGAACTCGCGGCCGAGCACGGCGGCGACGGTGAGCGCCTCGACGACCGGGGCGGGCAGCTGCGCGAGCCGCTGCCGCACGGCCTCCCGCACACCGGGCGCGATGGCACCGGCCTCGCCGTCGGCGCGCCACAGTCGGGCGGTCTGCTCCACGAAGAACGGGTTGCCGCCGGTGCGGCGGTGCACCTCGTCGAGCAGCTCCGGGCCCGGCTCCCGACCGGCCGTGCGGGTGATCAGGGCGCCGACCTCGTCGCGGGACAGGCCGTCGAGGGTGATGGTGGTCGCCTTGGCGGTCAGCGTCAGCAGCAGCGGGCGCAGCGGGTGGTCGGCCGACTCGACCTCGGCGTCACGGTACGTGCCGATGAAGAGCAGGCGCTCGAACCAGGTGTGCTGGGCGGCGAACTGCAGCAGCCGCATCGAGGCCGGGTCGGCCCAGTGCAGGTCGTCGAGCACGACGACGACCGGCCGCCGCTGCGCGACGGCGACCAGGGCGGCGGTGACGGCGTCGTGGAGCGCGAACGCCTCCTCGTCGCCGTCGCCCTGGTCCGCTTCGTCGCCGTCCTCGTCGTCGGCGTCCTCGTCGTCGGCGCCGCGGATCCCGGTGGCCGGTGCCTCGGTGGCCGGGGCCTCGCTCAGCAGGTGCCGCAGGCCCGGCTCGGCCGTCTCGCGCGCGAGCTCCCAGTCGTCGGGCGAGCGGCGCAGCCCGCGCACGACCTGCACCCACGGCCAGTACCCGGGCGCGCTGCCGGACGCCCAGCACGCCGCCCCGAGCACGAGCGCGCCCCGGCGCCGGGCCCCCTCGGCGGCGGCCGTGACGAGCGTCGTCTTGCCGATGCCCGGCTCGCCGCCGACCAGCACCAGCCCGCCGTGGCTCGCGAGGGCGCGGTCGACCGCCGTGCGCAGCAGGCCCGCGGGATGCTCCCGCCCGATGAGGTCCATGACCTCCCCACCGTAGCGGAACGCCCGGAGTCGAGCGGGGATGCCGGAACGGACCGGTCGCGCCGGCGGGCGTGACCGGTCCGTCGATAGCAGTGCTCCCCCGCGTCAGCAGGTCAGATTGCCACCAGCGGGTACACCCAGAACTGCGACGAACTGGTTGTAGAGGTTCACGCGGCTCTGCACCTGTGCGGGGTTCCCACCGTTGCATTCGATGCTGTTGATCGCCCGGATCGTGGTGCCGAAGCCCTGCCCGTTCACCATCGCGTTGTGCGACGTCGTGCCCGCGTTGCCGGTACCGGTCATCCAGTACCACAGTCCGGTCTGCCACGAGATCGACGCGTTCGTCGCCACCAGGTCCGGGTTGTTCAACAGGTCGACGCCCAGCGCGTCGCCCGCCGCCTTGTAGTTGAAGTTCCAGCTCAGCTGGATCGGGCCGCGGCCGTGATACGCGGACTGGCCGGCCGGGCACCCGTACGGCTGGCTCCAGTCGCAGTACGTCGGCCAGTTGGCGGTGTTGATCTCGTGGATGTACACCAGACCGCCGGTCTCGTGACTGACGTTGGCCAGGAACGCCGCGGCCTCCTGCCGCTTGACCGTGTCGCTGCCGGTCGTGGCGAACGCGGGGTACTTCGTCATCGCGTTGGTCAGCCCGGCGTAGGTGTAGAACGAGTTCCGGTTCGGGAACATCTGGTTGAACTGGGCCTCGCTGACCACGAAGCCGCTCCCGCCGCCGCCACCGCCGCCGCCCGGGACCGTCCACTTCTGGTTGGCGCCACCGCCGCAGGACCAGATCTGCAGCGGGGTGCCGTCGGCCGAGCTGGGGCCGGTGGCGTCGAGGCACTTGTTGGCCTGGGGGTTGACGATGTCGCGGGCGGCGTTGGCGACCCACTGCTGGGCGCCGGTGCCGTTGCAGTCCCAGAGCTGGACCTTGGCCCCGTCGGCCGTTGAGCCGCCGGAGACGTCGAGGCACTTGCCGAGGGCCCGGATCGTGCCGTCGGTGCCCACGGTCCAGCTCTGGGCGCCGGTGCCGTTGCACGTCCACAGCTGGACCTTGGTGCCGTTCGCGGTGTTGGCGCCGGCGACATCGACACACTTGCCGCCGTAGCCGGTGATCACTCCGGTACCCGCGGCGGCCGCGGTGCCCGGGACGAGGACGACGGCGCCGAGGACGGCAGCGACCGCCGCGACGAGCACGCGGCGCAGGCGCGCCGATCGTGATCTGTCCATGGTGATGCTCCTGGGTGGGCAGTGGGCGGGACATCGACCCAGATCTAATTTGGGACTTATTTCATATCGCAAACCCAGCCAACTGTAAAGAGTCCTTCCTTTTTTCTGGAGGTGTCGCGGCGGGTGTTCGTGCCGGTTGCGGCACGACGTCGCTGCTGGGCCATCCGGCGTTCGTGGGTGGTCAGCCCAGCCCCGCTTTGCGGGCACGGTCGGCGGCCTCGGCGCGGTCGGCAACGCCGAGCTTGGCGTAGATGGCCGAGAGGTGGTTGCTGATCGTCTTGGGGGTCAGGCGCATCCGGTCGGCGATGGCATGGTTGCCCAGTCCCTGGGCGGCGAGGGTGAGCACTTCCCGTTCGCGTGGGGTCAGCGTGGTCAGCCCGTCGTGCGCATGTGGCGATCCGTCAGTGAGGTGGGCCAGCACCTTGCCGGCGACGCCGGGGCCGAAGACGGCCTCACCGGCGGCGACCGCACGGATGGCTCGGACGATCTGCTCCGGCGCGGCGCCTTTGAGGATGTACCCACGGGCGCCGGCGCGTACGGCAGCGAACAGCGAGTCGTCGTCCTCGAACATGGTGAGCATGACGACGGCGGCGGCCGGTGCGGCCCGGCGGATCTCGCGGGCGGCGTCGATGCCGGACAGGTCGGGCATCTGGATGTCCAGGACGATCACGTCCGGGTTGAGGTGACCGCGGCGCGGATGGCCTCGCGACCGGTGGCGGCGGTGCCGGCCGGTGCTATGCCGGGCACAGAGCTCAGGAGCGCGAACAGCCCGTCGCGGACCACGGGGTGATCGTCGGCGATGAGGACGCGGATGCTGGTGTGTTCGCTCACAGCGGCTGCCGTCGCTGCTGTTGATGCGCAGTAAGCGGCAGTCGGGCGAGTACGTGTCCGCCCTGCGGCCCGGGTCCGGCGGTGCAGACCCCGCCGATCTCGGCCGCCCGGTACCGGATCGACCGGAGGCCGTTGCCTTCACTCCACGGGGTGGCGGAGGTGTTGTTGTCGCACACGCTGATGGTCAGCTCGTCGTCGACGACAATGGTGATGTCCACGGCTGTGGCGGTGGTGTGCCGCACGACGTTCGTCAGGGCCTCCACACCGATGCGGTAGGCCACGACCTCCACGGGTGCGGGCAGCGCAGGGAGGGGCTCGGGGTGGTGCAGGTTCACCGTCAGCGGTGGCCCGGCGGGCCGGTGGGACAGATGCCTCGCGCGTTGGCGCAACGCGTCCGCCAGGCCGAGACCGTCCAGTTCCGAGGGGCGTAGCTCCTCAATCAGCTGGCGCACCTGTTCGATGGCCGACAGCGCTTGGTCCCGGATGGCGGTCAGCAGCGCACTCACTGTCGCATCGGCCGGTTCGATGAGATTGTGAACGGCCTGGGCCTGGAACGAGATCCCGGTCAGGATCGGGCCGAGCCCGTCGTGCAGGTCTCGCCGCAGCCGTTGCCGCTCATGTTCACGGGCGTCCACGATGCGTTCCCGGGAGCGACGCACATCGGTCGAGAGCGCGGTGACGTGGATCGCCAGGGCCAGCGGTGGGGCCAGCGCCCTGAGCACCGCCAGGTCGGCAGGAGCGATACGGGTCTCGCCGGGCCGGAGCCCGACCTCCAGAACGCCGACCTGGGCGCCGGTGTAGCGCAGCGGCAGTCGATGGGTGTGCACCGGGGGCGAGCCCACGTTCACCGGTCGTAGATCATCGTCCCGGTCTGCGATGGACGGCTCGAGGGCAGCGTAGGGCAGGCGCAGCGCGTCGGCCATGGCGACGAGAACGCCGGGCAGGCCGGCGTCGGGGCCCGTGACGAGACGGTCGCCGACCCTCGAGACCGCGCGCAGCGGATCGGCGCGCTGTCCGTACAGTGCGGTGTCGACACGGCGTTGCAGCCACACCCGGACCGGATTGAACCCGATGGCGATGACGACCGTGGCCAGCAATGAACTGCCCAGGCCAACCTGACGGCGGGCGAACGCGTCGAAGACAGCGACCATCCCCACATAGAGCCCGACGACGCCGACGGAGAGCAGGGCGTACGCGACGGCCCGCGACACCACGAGCCGGATATCCAGCAACTGGTACCGCAGGATCGCCACCGTCACCGCGATAGGGATCAGGTTGACGGCCAGCAACGCCAGGACCGGGCCGCGGCGGGCCAGCACGAACGGGGCGATCACCGCTGCCGCGACGACCGCCGCGAGGACCAGCCACAGCAGTTGCCGGCGCACCACCTCGTCACCCCGCCGGTAGCGCACCACCAGGGCGACCGCGGCCAGGACGTTGGCCCCGAAACCGGCCAGGTCGGCGACGGCCCAGAGCCGGTGCCACCCGGCGAACCCGGTGAGGCTCAGATACCCGGCGGGGGCGCCGGCGAGGTGAAACCCGGTCGGGTCCAGTCCGCTGCTCAGCGTGAACAGCACGCCGATGACGAGCACCGCGAGCAACGCCGGGCGCCACCGCCGGCCGGGCAGCCGCCCGTCCGGAAACACGATCAGGGCCACCGGCACGCCAACCGTCACAGTCCACGGCCAGGCGTAGACGCCGATGGCCGTCAGAGCCCGCAGCGCCGGTACCGGCCATGAGTCGCTCATGCCCCACACGATCAGCGGCGGCATCATCGCCGCGGTGCTGTGCCCTATCGCCGAGCCGACGAACAGCCAGCCGATCGGGCTCCGCGGGCGATGCCACGCCAGCGGCCCACCGCAGCACAGCAACGCCAGACCAGCCGCCCCGTGCGTGATCACGAAACTGTCGACGGCCATGTGTGCCGTCATCCCCGACGTCGCCCACGCCGCCACGGTCACGACCGTCTCGGCGGCGACCACGGCGCCCAACACCCACACCAGCGCCGCAGCGGCACGACGTGGGCGGAGCGATCTCACGGCGGTCACGGCACCATCATCCGGCACCGAACCGCGAGGCGTACCGCATCGACCCGGGTCGGGCCGGGAAACAGTCCCGGATCAACCCGGGAAGACCGGCGGGAACCCGGGCATCGACGTTCCGCACCATCCACCCATGTCAACCGGACCGGAAGGACCGCCGTGAACACTCCACGCATCGCCCGCATCGCCGCGACCGCCTTCGCCGCGGGCGCCCTGTGGCACATCATCTCCTGCGTGCGTGCCCTCGTCGACCCAACCGAACCGGGGTCGGTCGCCTTCGCCCGCAGCAACAACCTCGGCTCGGTCGCCCACCTGCTCTGGCTGGCCGGACTCCTGGCGCTGGCCGTCGTGACCTGGCGGACCAACCGCACGCTCGCCCGGGCTGGGTATGCGATCGCGGCCCTCGGCCTCGTTCTGCTCGCCACCGCCGAACTCGTCATTGGCCGGTCCTACGACCTCTCCCAGGCACTGTTCACCCTTTCGGTGCCCGTCAACGCCATCGGCCTGACCTGTCTGGGCCTCGCCACCGCGCGTCACAACACCGGCCGGACGAGATACGCCGTCGTCACTGCCGGCATCTACGTCTTCCTCGTCATGGTGCCCGTCTTCGCCATCTTCGGCGCACCGAACTACCCCACCCTGATCGGATGGGGCATCACCTGGCTCCTCGTCGCCGCGGCCACCTGGAGCGACGCCAACAACCTCGCCGGCCGGGGTGCGCCGATGCCGGTGCGGGCGGCCGCGTAGACGCGACATCCCGGCCCTCCCCTGTGGGATGTCGCCGGCTGACCCGCGACTACGAGCGGACCACCTCCCGGTTGGCGAGCAAGCCACACACAAGGACTATCGGCGAGGACGGCCGGGATGGTTCATCGTGCCCTGATCCACGATCCGGGCAGGGCCGGACCGGGCGCTGACTACACGGTTGCGGGACGCGGCTGCTCGGGGCGCAGCGGCACCGCGTCCGCGGCGGTGCTGTAGACGAAGCGGTCCGGGCGCAGCACGGCCAGGTCGGCCCCGTGCCGGTCGAACCATTCGCCGAGCGCGCCGTTCACGTCGACCACGTTGATGACGTCGTGGGCCGGGGCGCTCGGGGCGCCGGGCGAACCGGCCGGCAGGACCCGGACGAAGGTCGCCGACGGGCCCGCCCAGGTGGCCGCCGTCCGTGCGTCGACGCCCGGGCCGATCACCGTGAAGGCCGGGCCCAGCACGTCGTCCAGCAGGCGCGGGGTCCTCGTGCCCGGGGTCGTGACCTGCGGCTGGGGAAACATCGTGCCGATCGGGCCCTTGCGCACGCCGCCGGACAGCAGGCCCGTACGCAACGCCGGGGCCGGTTTGAACTCGAAGTGGCGCACGAAACGGCGGACCCGGGGCAGGGTCTGGACGGCGCGGAGCACCGCGTCGCGCGCGGCGGCGGCGGAGCGGCTGCGGACCAGGAACACCTTGCCCATGCGGACGCTCGTGACCGCCATCTCCTCGGTGTGCGGGCGCCGCTCGGCCTCGTACGTGTCGAGCAGGTCGGGGGCCGCCTCGCCGGCGAGGACCAGCGCGAGCTTCCAGGTGAGGTTCGCGGCGTCGCGCAGGCCGCTGCACAGGCCCTGGCCCAGGAACGGCGGCATCTGGTGGGCCGCGTCGCCGAGCAGGAGCACGCGTCCGCTGCGCCACCGCTCGGCGACCAGGTGGTGGAAGGTGTAGACGACGGCGCGGGTGACGGTGAAGCGCTCCGGATCGACGTACGGGGCCACCAGCCGGGCGATCGTCTCCGGCCGGGTCATCTCCTCCTGCGTCTCGCCGTCGCGGAGCATGAACTCCAGGCGATGGGTGCCGAAGGCGCCCGGCGAGACGAACGCGGGACGGCGCCAGTCGCAGACGAACCGGGTCCGCGGCTGGCGGACCCCGCCGGGCGCGACGTCGCCGGAGATCGCCAGCCAGGGCTCCTCGTACGACGCCCCGCCGAGCTGGATGCCGGCGGCGGTCCTCGTGGTGCTCCGGGCGCCGTCGCAGCCCAGCACGTACCGGGCGCGTACCGTCGTGGCCTCGCCGGTCGCGACGTCGCGGAGCCCGACCGTGACGCCGTCGCCGTCCTGGGTCAGGTCGGTGAGCTCCACGCCGGTGCGCAGGGTGACGTGCGGGAACCGGTCGAGGCCCGCGCGCAGCGACGCCTCGAGGCGCGGCTGGTCGAAGAAGTGCAGGGGTGCGCTGCCGAGCCCGAAGTCGATCTCGTCGAGGGCGATCGTGGCGAAGGGCCGGCCGTTGCCGTCGACGTAGTCGACGACCGGCGGCGGGTACATGTCGGCGGCCACCTCGTCGCGCAGCCCGGCCTGCTGGTACACCCGCAGCGCCTCGTCGTCGCAGGAGAACGCGCGGGGCTGCTGGTGCGGCGCGGTACTGCGCTCGACGACCAGGGTGCGCACGCCGCGCATGCCGAGCAGGTTGGCGGTGAGCGCGCCGACCGGCCCGCAGCCCACCACGACGACGTCAGGATGCATGCCGCCTAGCGAAGACGTCGGCTGTGGAGATCCTGTGGAGGCCGGTCTCCACAGCGGCTCACCAACAGCCCGGCGCCCTGCTCGGCGGCGATCGCGGCGCCGCGCCGCACGTCCTCGTCGTCGCCGCGGGCCAGGCCCCGCACCCGGCGCAGCTCGGCGGTGAGCACCCGTTCGCCGACGGCTTCGGCCGCGGCGAGTCCCTCGTCGGCCAGCGCCGCCGCGGTCGCCGGGTCGCCGGCCGTGAGGTACGCGTCGGCCATCGCAGCGGTCGTGATCGTGCGCGTGGACCGCAGCCCGTGCCGGTAGATCGCCTCGCCCGCGGCCCGCATCGCAGTGAGCCGGGCCCGGTCGCCGTCGTGCACGGCCGCCCAGTCGGCCAGGAAGTCGCCGATGTCGACGAAGTGCGGCATGTACTGCCGCTCGCCGATCTCACGGCACCGCCCGGCGGCCGCGCGGCCCGCCGGGGCGTCGCGCTCCTGCAGGGCCACCCAGGCCGCGAACAGCACGGCGTTGCCCCGCCCGTACGGATCGTCGGCGCGTTCGGCGAGCTGATGCGCGGCCGCCAGGTCGGCGTGCGCCGCCGCCCGGTCGCCGCGCAGCGAGCGCACCAGCGCCCGGAAGTTGTACGGCGACAGCGTCGGGGTGCGCCCGACCTGCCCGCGCAGCCGTCGCGGCTCGACCGTGCGCAGCCGCTCGACGGCGATGGTGAGCTGCGCGTCGGCCTCGGCGAGGCGGCCCGTGAAGTAGCCGACGACACCGAGCAGGTACGGCCCGGCGGCGGCGACAAGCGGGTCGTCGTCCGGCGCGGCGCCGGTCAGCCGGCGGGCCAGGTCGGCGCCGATGTCGTACTCAGCCCGGTTGCAGGCGACCTCGCCGAGCGTCCACAGTGCCGTGCGCAGGTCGGCGCCGGGGCCCGCGAGCGGGAGCAGCCGCCGGGCCCGGGCCGCGGTCCGTTCGGCCGCGTCGCTGCCCACGCCGACGGTGATCTGCAGCAGCGACGTGCGATGCAGCTGTACCGTGAGCTCGGCCTCGGCCGCGTCCGGCGAGGTGGCGGCGTCGGGGGCGAGCCGGGCGGCGGCGCGGTCGAGGTGCGCGAGAGCGTCCTCGTACGCCAGCCGCCACGTGGCGTCGTCGGCGGCCCGCAGCGTCCAGCGCAGGAAGTCCTCGCCGTGGCCGAGCCCGACCGCCTGCCCGTAGTGGCGGGCCAGCTCCGCCGGGGTCAGCCCGCCCAGGCCCGGCATGCCCGCGGCGGTGCCGGCGAGGCGGGCGTGCAGGACGGCCCGTCTCGGCGCGGCCAGCTCGGCGTAGGCGACCTCGGCGAACAGCGGGTGCCGGAACCGCACCGCGCCCGGACCGGCCCCGGTGATCAGGTGCGCGGCGGTCGGGGCGGTCAGCAGCTCGGCCGCGTCGGTGCCGGTCGCCGAGTTCAGCAGCCGCAGGTCGAGCTCGCGGCCGGCGACGCCGAGCAGGTCGAGACACTCGCGGGTGGCCGGGTCGGGTGCCTGCAGCCGCAGCAGGACCGCGTCGCGCACGCTCGGGGGCAACGCGTCCCGGTCCCGGGCCGGGCCGGCGGACTCGAGCAGCTCGGTGAGGAAGAACGGGTTGCCGCCCGTGCGGTGCACCAGCCGCTCGACGAGCCCGGCGGCCGGTGCCGCGCCGGTCCGGTCGTGCACCAGGTCGGCCACCGCGGCCGTGCCGAGGCCCCCGAGCCGCAGCTGAGCGCCGCCGGGGGCGCGGGCCAGGTCGGCGAGCGTGGCGACGAGCCCGGCGTCGTGGTCGTACGGCCGCGACGTGACGACGACCAGCGCCCGGGTGCGGTGGACGGTGGTGGCCAGGTACCGCAGCAGCAGCCGCGAGTCGGGGTCGGCGGCGTGCAGGTCGTCGACGACGACGACCAGTCCGGACGGCTCGGCGACCGCGTGGACGAGCCCGGCGACGGCCTCGTAGGCCCGGTACCGGGCGGCCGGGTCCGGCCCGTCGGCGCCGTTCGCCGCTTCGGCGGTGAAGCCGGACAGCGCCGTGCTCGCGCCGGGCCCGTCGGATCCCGGCAGTACCGCAAGACCGCGGAGGACCTGCGTCCACAGCCAGAACGGCGGCGCCTCGCCGAGGTCGGGGCAGCGGCCCCACACGACCGGGATCGCGGCCGCGGCGGCCCGGTCCGCGACCGCGGCGGCCAGGCTGGTCTTGCCGATGCCGGGCTCGCCGACGACGGTCGCGATGCGCCCGCCGTCGCGGCCGGCCGCCGCCAGCAGCTGGGCCAGCCGGTCCAGCTCGGCGTCCCGGCCGACGAGCGACCCCCGCCGCGCCCCGCCCGCCGGAGCGGGCGCGGCCGCGGGCGGGACCGTGTGGGTGAGGATCCGGCGGTGCAGTTCGCGCAGCCGTGGGCCGGGCTCCACGCCGAACTCGTCGGCCAGCAGCAGACGGCCCGCGTCGAACACGTCGAGCGCCTCGGTCTGCCGGCCGGCCCGGTACAGGGCGAGCATCAACTGCTCGCGTCCCGCCTCCCGCGCCGGGTGCCCGTCGACGAGGCGCCGCAGGTCGGGCAGCACGGCACCGTGGCGCCCGGCGGCCACGGCGGCGGCGAGCCGGCCCTCCTCCGCGGTCAGCCGGGCCTCGGTGAGGCGGGCGACGTCGGGACGTACGGCGGCGAGGTCGGCGACGGCCGGGTCGCCGCGCCACAGGCCCAGGGCTTCGGCGTACCGCCGCTCGGCGGTGCCGGGATCTCCGTCGGCGAGCGCCCGGGCGCCCTCGTCGGCGAGCGCGGTGAACCGTACGGCGTCGATCGCCTCGGGCGGTACACACAGCTCGTAGCCGCCGGGGTGGGAGCGCACGATCCGGCCCGGCGAGCGTGGCCCGCGACCGGGTTCGAGGGCGCGGCGCAGGCCCGCGACATACGTCCGCAGCGTCACGGGCGCGCTCGACGGCGGTGAGCCGTCCCAGAGGGCGTCGGCCAGCCAGTCGGCCGTGAGCAGCCGGTTCGGCCGCAGGAGCAGCAGGGACAGCAGCGCCTGCTGTTTGGGGGCCCCGACCGCGACCGGCTCGCCGTCGCGGGACACCAGCAACGGCCCCAGGATCCCGAACCGCACACTGTTTTCCCTCGTCACTCCCGGCACGGACCCGGTGATCCTACCCGGGCCGCGCGCATCGCGTTGCCGCCGCTGCCGGCAGTGACCGCAGGCGTTTACAGGGCCGGAGTCGTCCAGATGGGGAACCAGCGGCCGAGGTCCGTCTCCACGGGCAGCTCGCCGCCGAGCTGGGCCCGGGTCTGCAGCTCGAGAGCGTTGTCGCGGGTGTTGGCCCCGGTGGGTGCGAACGGGTAGAACGTGCCGCGTTTGAACAGGTAGACCAGGCCGAGCCGGCGGTTGTCGGCGGCGCCGGCGAACCCGATGACGGTGCACAGCAGGCTGGGCCCGTAGCCGGCGTCGGCGAGGGTGCTGTTGACCGCGTGCAGGTCCGTGACCAGGCCGGCCAGGTCGCTGCGGTCGTGCCGGCTGGCGATCCAGGTGTAGCCGTACTCGTCCTGGCTGACGGCCACGTTCCCCGCGGCGTCCGCGGAGAGCAGCGCGACCGCGTCGGTCTGGGCCTGCGTGGCGGCCTGGCCTTCGGCCGGTTTGAAGCAGACCGCGCCGACGCCGGTCGGGACCAGGTCCAGGGCCGCCTGCAGGGTGGTGGCCGCGGCCGGCACCCCGAACAGGGCGTCCAGGTCCGGCTGGACCGGTCTCGTGCGGCCCAGCAACGCGTCGAGGAATCTCATGCGCTCGGTGCCGCCTCTCCGATCTCGGTCGAGATCTCGGCCAGCTGGTCCAGCCGCTGCTGCAGGCTCGGATGCGTGGACAGCAGGGTCGACAGGCTCGGCCTCGCCCCGACAGCGGGGGTGAAGAAGAACGCGTTGAACGCCTGGGCGGTGCGCAGGTCGCGGGTGGGGATGCGGGCCATCTCGCCGGTCACCTTCGTCAGCGCCGAGGCGAGCTCGGAGGGACGGCCGGTCAGCGTCGCGCCGGCGCGGTCCGCGGCCAGCTCACGGTAGCGGGACAGGGCCCGGATCAGCAGGAAGCTCAGCGTGTACACCACCGCGGAGACGAGCATGACCATCATGACCAGCAGGTACGTCTGGTCGGCCCCGCCGCGGCGGCGCCCGCCGAACAGCTGCGAGTAGAACATGGTGCGCGTGACCATGCCGGCCGCGACGCCGAGGAACGACGCGATCGTCATGACCGCGACGTCGCGGTGTGCGATGTGGGACAGCTCGTGGGCGAGGACCCCCTCCAGTTCGCCGGTCTCGAGGCGGCGCATGAGGCCGGTGGTCACGCACACCACCGCGCGCTCGGTGTTGCGACCGGTGGCGAACGCGTTGGGCAGGTCGGTGTCCGCGACGGCGACGCGCGGTTTGGGCATGTCGGCCGCGGCGCACAGCCGGTCGATGATCCCGTGCAGGCGGGGCTCCTGCTGCGGGTCGACGACCCGGGCGCGCATGGCCGCCAGGGCGATCCGATCGGAGCAGAAGTACTGGACGGCCAGCAGACCGCCCGCGATGACCACGATCGCGATCCACGACCTGAGCAGCGCGACCAGCACGGCGACGAACGCCACGTACACCAGCCCGAGCAGGAACACGGTCAACACCATGCGCGCGGTCAGCTGGCGGTCGGGGCGGAACCGGGTGCGCATCGCCTGCTCCTCAGCCCGGGATGAGGCCCTCGTCGCCCAGCAGCGCGGCCACCTCCGCCAGTTCGCTGTCGGGTGCGGGCAGGACCAGGTCGGAGGCGGTCAGCACGTCGTCGGGCACGTAGGTGCCGCGCTCGCGGACGGCGGCGAGCAGATCGTCCAGCCGTGCGCGGAACGCGATCGTGTCGCCGGCCTCGACGGCCGCCTGCACCGCGGCGTCGAGCGTGTTGAGCTCGGTCAGCGCCGACTCCGGCACGTCGTACTGGCCTTCCCCGAGAATCCGGATGATCATCATTGGGCCTCCCCGTCCGACTGTCTCCCGCCGACGGCACGCGGTTCCGGCCGCCCGGCCTTGAGTGCCGCGAGTTCGCGGTCGACCCCCTGGTCGCCGCGCGCCGCGTCGAGCGCGGCCTGCAGGTCGTCGCGGCCGCCGGTCGTCGCGGTCGCGTCCTGGATCGCACCCGAGGCGAGGAGCTCGTCGATGGCGCCGGCGCGGGCCTGCATCTGGGCGGTCTTGTCCTCGGCGCGCTGGACGGCCATGCCGACGTCGCCCATCTCCTCCGAGATGCCGGAGACCGCCTCACCCACGCGGGTCTGCGCCTCGGCCGCCGTGTAGGTGGCCTTGATGGTCTCCTTGCGGGTACGGAACGCCTCCACCCGGGCCTGCAGCCTGGTGGCGGCGGTGGTGAGCTTGGCCTCCTCGGCGGTCAGTCCGTCACGCTGGGCGGTGATGTCCGCCATCTGGGTGGCGAGGGCCGCCCGGCGGGTCAGCGCCTCGCGGGCGAGGTCGTCGCGGCCGAGGTCGACGGCCTGCGCGGCCTGTTCCTGCAGCCGGTCGGCGGCCTGCTGCAACTGGGCGAGCTGCAGCTCGAGGCGCTTGCGGCTGGTGGCGACGTCGGCCACGCCGCGGCGGACCTTCGTCAGCATCTCCAGTTGGCGTTCGTACGAGTAGTCGAGCACCTCGCGGGGGTCCTCGGCCCGGTCGAGGGCTTTGTTGGCCTTGATCCGGAACAGATCGGCCAGGCGGCGGGAGATACTCACGACACCTGTCCTTCCTCTCGATGCCGTTCGGCTTGGCCTCGCGGCGCACGTGCGGTCACCGCAGGTGCGCAACGCCGGTTCGGCGCCATCTCCAATCTTGCTTCGGCGACGGCGCCGAGTCGCGTACGCGGCCGCCGGACCTCAACTTTCACCACGGCAGCTTCATACTGGAGGTAGCGGTCACCGCGGCTGCCGGATCGACGGCAGCGGCGGGTACGGCCATTCCTGAGTTATGGGAGTGCTCGGTGACAAGGGGCCGGTTGCGGATCTACCTGGGTGCGGCGCCCGGAGTGGGCAAGACCTACGCGATGCTGGCCGAGGGGCAGCGCCGCCGATCCCGGGGCACAGACGTCGTGATCGGGTTCGTGGAACCACACGGCCGGCAGCTGACCGCGGCGATGGCCGACGGGCTGGAGGTGCTCCCCCGCCGTGCGTGCGACTACCGGGATGCCCGGTTCACCGAGATGGACCTGGACGCGGTGCTGGCCCGGCACCCGCAGGTGGCCCTCGTCGACGAACTGGCGCACACCAACGTCCCGGGTTGCCGCAACGCCAAGCGCTGGCAGGACGTCGAGGAGCTGCTCGACGCCGGTGTCGACGTGGTCTCCACCCTCAACATCCAGCATCTGGAGTCGCTCAACGACGTGGTCCGCCAGATCACCGGGGTCACCCAGCAGGAGACGCTGCCGGACGAGGTGGCACGGCGGGCGGAGCAGGTCGAGCTGGTCGACATGACCCCGGAGGCGCTGCGCCGGCGCATGGTGCACGGCAACGTCTATCCGCCGGATCGGATCGAGGCGGCGCTGACCCACTACTTCCGGCCCGGAAACCTGACCGCGCTGCGGGAACTGGCCCTGCTGTGGCTGGCCGACCGGGTCGAGGAGGGCCTTCAGCGGTACCGCGCCGAGCACGGCATCGCCACGCGCTGGGAGACCCGCGAGCGGATCCTGGTGGCGCTCAGCGGTGGCCCGGAGGGCGAGACCCTGATCCGGCGGGCCGCCCGGGTCGCGGAGCGCATCCAGGGCGCCGATCTGCTCGCCGTGCACGTGATGCCGTGTGACGGACTGACCTCAGGCAGCCATCCGGCGCTGGCGGCGCAGCGGGCGCTCGTGGAGTCGCTGGGCGGCCGCTACTACCAGGTCGTCGGTGACGACATCGCCAAGGCGATACTCCAGTTCGCCCAGGCGGAGAACGCCACACAGATCGTGCTGGGGGCCAGTCGCCGCAGATGGCCGGCGTTGACGGGCGAGGGAGTGGGCGCCCGGGTCACCCGCCTGTCCGGACCGATTGACGTCCACATGGTCACGCACGAGGCCGCGGCCCGCCCGCCCGCGCTGCGGCTGTCGGGCGCGGGCCGCGGATTCGGCGTGCGCCGGTACCTGGCCGGCGCCGCCTTGGCGGTGCTGCTGCTGCCCGCCGTCACCCTGATCGGACAGTACGGCCACTTCGCGCTCTCCAGCCTCCTGCTGGGCTACCTACTGCCCGTGATCGTGGTGGCGCTGACCGGCGGGATGTACGTGGCGCTGGCGACAGCGGCGGCGGGCGCCCTGCTGGCCAACTACTACTTCACGCCCCCGCCGCACAGTCTGACCATCGCCAGTGCCGACGATGTCGTGGCGCTGGTCGTCTTCGTCGTGATCGCGGCGCTCGTCAGCTGGGCGACCGAGACCGCGACCTGGCAGACCCGCCGCGCCGCGCGCGCGTCGGCGGAGGCCGGCGCGCTCAGCACGCTGGCCGGGGCCGAACTGGGCGGGCCCAGCCTGCCGGCGTTGCTGGAACAGGTACGGCAGCTGTTCGGGCTGGAGGCGGTCAGCCTGCTCGACCGGCAACCTGACGGCGTCGGACACCGGTGGCACGTGGTGGCCTCGTGCGGCGACCGGCCACCGGAGCATCCCGCCGGAGCCGACACCAGCGTGCCGGCCGGGCCGACGGTCACCCTGGCCGGGCGGGGCCGCGCCCTCGGCGACAGCGACCAGCGGGTACTGGTGGCGTGCGCCGTGCAGATCGCCGCCTGCCTGGATCGCCAGCAGCTGGCCGAACGCACCGCCGACGCCGACCAGCAGATCGCCGCCGATCGCGCGCGGACCACGATGCTGCGGATCACCCAGCAGGAACTGCAGGCGCCGCTGGCGCAGCTGCAGGACACGCTGGACGGACTGGGAGCCCGGGATCCGCTCAGCGCAGCCCAGCGGCACGAGCTGGCCGCCACCGGTCAGGCGAGCCTGGCCCGCATCGCAACCTGCCTCACCGACCTCCAGCACCTCGGTCAGGCCCGGGCGGGAGCGCTGGACATCCATCTCCGCCCCGTCGAGCTCGACGACGTCCTCTCCGCGGCGCTCGACGATCTCGGGCCGGGAGGGCACGACATCGTCGTGGACACCCCCGAAGACCTGCCGGACGTCATCGCCGATGCCAATCTGCTCACCCGCGCGGTCACCAGCCTCGCGACCAACGCCCTGTACCGCAGCCCGCGCAACGCACCGGCCACGGTGACCGTGAACGTGCTGCCCGCCAGCCTCGCGATCAACGTCATCGATCACGGTCCTCGCGTGCCGGGCCCGGACGAACCGGGCCCTCGGGAGCCGGCTCGCGGCACCACCGGCCCGACCCCGGACGGCAGCCTTCCGGTGCGCACCGCCCGGGCGCTCACCGAAGCGATGGGCGGCACCCTGCGGTCCTACGACACCCCCGGCGGCGGGCTCACCATCGGCCTGCAGCTGCCCAGGGCCGCCATCCGTTCCTGACACCGCGACCGCTGGGCATCTCCGCTACTCGGTGATACGGTGTACCGGTACTCAGTAGTACACAGTACCGGGGGGACCGAAGAGGACCGCGATGGACGACCTGACGGAGATGCTCAAGGGCACGCTCGAGGGCTGCGTGCTGGAAATCATCGGCGGCGAGGAGACCTACGGGTACGCGATCACCCGTCGGCTGAACGAGCTCGGCTTCGCCGACGTCATCGAGGGGACGGTGTACACCATCCTGCTGCGACTGGAGAAGAACGGGCTCGTCGAGGTGACGAAGCGGCCGTCCGGGGTGGGTCCGCCGCGCAAGTTCTATGCGCTCAACGACGCGGGGCGCGAAGAACTCGTGACGTTCTGGACGAAATGGGAGTACCTCTCATCGCGAATCGACAAGCTCAGGAAGGGCGGGAGATGAACTTCTGGGAGACCATCACGGGCAGCGACCTCACCAGGGAATGGAAGGCGTTCGAGGCCCGGGCCGAGGCATTGCCGGCCGACTACCGGGCGGCGTGGGAACAGATCAAGGTGCACCTCTCCCCCTACTCGGGCTTCACGGGCCGCAACCTGATGCCGATCCTCGACGGCGCCCTGGGGCTGCTCGAAGAAACGGCGGCGGACGGGCAGAGCATCGACCAGGTGCTGGGCGACGACATCGCGGGCTTCTGCGCCGCGCTGGCCGGCGGAGAAGGGGCCCGCACCTATCGCGACCGGTGGCGCGAGCAGTTGAACAGGAACGTCGCAAGGAAACTGAGCCGGCTGGGAGGCTGACGTGGGCATCCAGGACATCATCGAGGGCAAGAGGCAGTGGCGGGCGCACCTGGCGCGGGTCAAGGCGCTCCCACCGGACTACCAGATCGTCTACAAGGAGATGCAGCGGTACCTCTTCAAGGTCGGACCGGTCGACCTGCCGGACGGGCGCCTGCTCTCCGGGATCGTCGACTTCTTCGAAGAGGGCGTCGCGGACGGCAAGGGAGTCCTGCAACTCACCGGCAAGGACGTCGCCGCCTTCTGCGACGACCTGGTCAAGGACTCGCGCACCTACGCGGACCTCTACCAGGAGTCCCTCAGCCGGGAGCACGGCACGGCCGAGCGCTGACGCCCGTCGCGACCGGCCGCCTCGCCGTCGGGCAGAGGATACGACAATGCCCGTGCGGCTCGGCGGACTCCGACGCGTGCCGAATGGTCAGACGGCTCGAACGTTCTCCGCCTGGGGGCCCTTCTGGCCCTGGGTCACGTCGAACTCGACCTTCTGACCCTCGTTGAGCTCACGGTAGCCACCGCTCGCGATCGCCGAGTAGTGCACGAAGACGTCCGGGCCTCCGTTGTCCTGCTGGATGAAGCCGAAGCCCTTTTCCGAGTTGAACCATTTCACGGTACCGCTTGCCACGCGTTCCTCCTGGACAGTGTTACGCCTGATCGAGACGCGTATACCCGGCTGGTGACGACAGAAACCTGCGGGCTCCTGCCGGGTGACGTGCCGGTCAACAATGGGCGGAAGACCGGAAGCCGCCCCGTAGATCCGTCATGCTTGATCGATGATGAGTCGGGTCGGGCAGGCGTTGGCCGAGCTACGCCATGAGGTGACGACACCGGGCACCGGCCTGGACCGGCTCCGCCTCGTCGAGGTGCCGTCAGTACCCGAGGTACGGCTGTATCTGGCTGAGGACGCCATCGTGTGGTGGGCCAGGATGGAGGCGCAGGCCGGTGCGAAGCTACCGCCTCCGTTCTGGTCTTCCGCGTGGGCCGGGGGCAAGGCGATCGCCCGATATGTCCTGGACCATCCGGCGGCAGTGGCCGGCCGGCGGGTCCTGGATCTGGCTGCCGGCTCCGGCCTGGTCGCCATCGCGGCAGGAAAGGCCGGCGCGGCCGCGGTAACCGCGAACGACGTCGACCCGTACGCGGTCGCCGCGATCACACTCAATGCGAAAGTCAACGCCGTGCTCGTCACCGAGTGCCTCGCGGACCTGCTCGACGGGGACGGCGGCGACGCCGAGACGGTCCTGGCCGGTGACATCTTCTACACCGGGCCCATGGCTCAGCGCGTGCTGGCCTTCCTGGAACGCGTTGCGGCGCGCGGCGCCCAGGTGCTCGTGGGTGATCCGGGCCGGGAACACCTGCCCCGCGACCGCATGCAGACCGTCGCCACGTACCAGCTGCCGCTCGGGGACGGTTTCGCAGACGCCCAACTGACCCAGATGAGCGTGCTGCGCCTGCGCCGGTAGCACAACGATGCCTCTTTCGCTCACCCTCCATCGGCGCGCCGCCGGCGTAGCTTGGGCGGTAGGCCTACGAGACGTGCGGGAGAGCCCAGCTGGATGACAGTTGAGCTGAGAGGTTGAACGACCGAAAGGCCGAACGGCGATCCCCACTACCTGATCCGGGCAATGCCGGCGAAGGGAAACCGCCTCGTAGGTCTTTTGGCTGCCCGCCAGCCGGCCCGCGGTGCGGACGAGGCAGGGGATCCCGATGACCACCGGCCCCGCAGCGGGGTACGAGTTGCTGCCGCACACCGCCGACGTCATGCTCACGGCGTGGGCGCCGACCGCCGAGGAATGCATCGAGGCGGCGGTCCGGGCACTCGTCGCCTGCTTCGCCGACGTCCGTGCGGTCGGACCGGCCCGCCTGGTCGGCTTCGCCTGCGAGCCGGCACCCGACGACGAGCTCCTGGTGGAGGTGCTGGAGGAGGCCATCTACCTGCTCGACACCGAGGACGTGGTGCCGGTCCAGGTAGCGCTCGCCCGGACCGCGCGGGGCGGCCTGGCCGGTGACTTCGGCGTCATCGCGCGCTCGGACGTCCCGCTGGTGGGCCCGTTGCCGAAGGCGGTCACCCGTCACGGGTTACGGTTCGCACGGCACGGCGGTCTGTGGCGCTGTGCGGCCGTCATCGACGTGTGAACCGCTGCGATCCGCGCCGGCTCAGCCCTTCACAACACCGACCGGCACGAGCCGGGCCACCGGGTCGGCGAGACGGGCCCGCCGGCACGTCTCGACCACCTCGTCCACGTCCTTGTACGCCTCCGGCGCCTCCTCGGCCAGCCCACGGGCGCTCGCGCCGCGGACCAGGACGCCGGCGGCGGCCAGCTCGCGACGGACCGCCTCGACGGGGGCCTGCCGGACGACGGCGTGCCGGCTGAGAGTGCGTCCGGCGCCGTGGCACGCGGAGTGGAACGCCTGCCCACCGGCCACACCGACGAGCACATACGAGGCGGTACCCATGGAGCCCGGCACCAGCACCGGCTGGCCCACCGACCGGATCGCGTCCGACAGTTCAGGGTGGCCGGGTGGGAAGGCCCGTGTGGCGCCCTTCCGGTGTACGCACAGCTCCCGGGCCACCCCGTCCACGGTGTGCGTCTCCAGCTTGGCGAGGTTGTGCGACACGTCGTACAGCAGCCGCAGCTCCCCCAGGCCGGCATCGCGGAAGCAGCGCCGGGCGGCGTGGGTGAGCAGTTGCCGGTTCGCGCGGCCGTAGTTGGCGGCCGCGGCCATCGCGGCCAGGTAGCGCCGGCCCTCCGCAGACGCCACCGGGGCGCAGGCCAGCTGCGGATCGGGCACCCGGATGCCGTACCCGTCCATCGCGGACAGCATGACGCGGACGTGGTCGGAGCAGATCTGATGGCCCAGTCCCCGCGACCCGCAGTGGATCATCAGGCAGAGCAGGCCCGGCCGCAGGCCGACCGCGCCGGCCACCCGCTCGTCGTAGACGTGGTCGACCGCCTGGACCTCCAGGAAGTGGTTGCCCGAGCCGAGGCTGCCCACCTGGCCCCTGCCCCGGGCCAGCGCCCGCGGACCCAGGGCGCCGGGGTCGGCACCGGCAACCGCACCACCGTCCTCGCAGAAGGTCAGATCCGCCGGTACCCCGAACCCTCGCTCGACCGCATACGCCGAGCCACCGAGCAGGATCTCGTCCAGCTCGGTCGGGCGGACGGACGGCAGCACGCCGCCGCGGCCCATGCCCCGCGGCGTCGCCGCCCCGAGCAGATCCATCAGGCGTCCCAGGTGCGGCGCCGCGTCGGCACGGGTCACGGTCGAGGTGAGCAGCCGCACGCCGCATGAGATGTCGAAGCCCACCCCACCCGGGGAGATCACCCCGCCACGGGCCGGGTCGGTGGCCGCGACCCCACCGATCGGGAACCCGTATCCCCAGTGGATGTCCGGCATGGCGTACGACGCCTCGACGATGCCGGGCAGCGTCGCCACGTTCGCCACCTGCTGTAACGCCTGATCCCCCGGCGCGTCCGGCAGCAGGCGCGCGGTGGCGAAGACCACCCCGGGCACCCGCATCGCCCCGACCGGCTCGATGCGCCACCGGCAGACCCCGGCCGGCATGACACTGACCATGACGTTCTCCTCGACACTTCCGGCGGACCGCTTCGTCCGCCGACCGGCAGCGGCGTGCCCACGGCGCTGCCGGTCGTTCCGGTTGTCTCCCTCCATTCTGGTCCGCGTTCCGGTCCGCACCCGCTCGCAGAGCGCCGGCCGGCCAATCTGCGGCAGCTGCGGTGGCCAGTTCGATCAGCGGCGCAATGCCGCCACGCGATCGGCGAAGTCGGTCAGCGCCGTGACGCCGTCCAGGTACCAGGCGAGGGCGCCGAGGACCGCCGGATCGGCGTACGGGTTGACGGAGAAGCGAATCTCCGGAATCCGGCTGGTGGTCGACGAGTACATGGCGCCGAGGGCCAGGAACGCGTCGGCCGGTTGCCACAGCGGATCGAAGGTGGTGCTCCAGGAGCGCACGTCCGGCAGGTCCGTGCCGCTGATGTCGACGATCAGGACGGTCGGCATGATCCGCGCCTGCCGGACCTTCCGATCCTCGCGAAGCACGCCGGTCGCCACGTGCCGAGCCAGGGCCACCATGTGTGGGCTCATGTGCGGGCTGTTGTCCGGCCCGGTGGACGTCGCGAGGTGCGACAGGCGCTTCGGGCGCCGGGAGCTGATCTCGATGCCGAACCTGGGCGGGTCCCCGACGAGCAGGTCCGGGCCCGCTTTGGTGTTGAACCGGAACGGTCGGCCCGCGGCAGCCAGCATCGATGCGACGACGAGCTCCGTCCGCATCGGCATGAACTGCTCGAACGCCACGAGACCGCGGCCACGGTACGCCCGGAACGCCCGTCGTTTCGCGCTCAGCCCAGCTGGACCGGCCGCCTCGAGGATCTCCAGCGTCTGCTCGACCACGATGAGGACCGGGTCGTTCCACCAGTCGTAACCCGCACCTGGTGGCACGAACCCCTCAACTCGGTGCTCGAAGAACCACAGCAACGGGTGCTCGTCGATGCCGTCGAGCCAGCGGGACAGCGTCGGCAGGTCCTCGTTCTCAGCCCGCTCCATGCCAACCGACGGTAGGCACGGTCGCAGCGCACCGCCAGCGCCTTTCCCGCGCCGCCACAGCAGACACCGTGGCTCGCGGTTCAGCGGGTCCGGCGCGGGTACAAACAGATGTCCCCTGACGACGAGAGGAGTCCGGCCGTGAGCAAGCTCGTGGACAAGGCCAAGGAACTCTTGGGCAAACACGACGACAAGGTGGACCAGGGGCTGGACAAGGCCGCGCAGCAGGCCGACCAGCGCACGGGCCAGCAGTACACCGACAAGATCGACAAGGGCAGCCAGGTGGCCAAGGAACGCACCGGGGAGGGTGACACGACCCAGTAGGTGGTTGCATGTCGCTTCCGGGAAGGACGCGCCGATGGATGACGCCGCACGGGCCGACCGGATCGCCGCCGACCTGGCGGCCCGCGACGTCCATGCGGTCGCCCTCACCTGGGTCGACAACGCCGGTGTCACCCGGGTGAAGGCGGTGCCGGTCCGCCGGCTCGCCCACGCGGCCTGCTGGGGTGTCGGCATGTCGCCGGTCTTCGACGTGTTCCTCGTCGACGACTCGGTCACCACCAGCGAACACGTCGGCGGGCCGGTCGGGGACCTGCGGCTGTTCCCCGACCTGGACCGCGTCACCGCCCTGGCCGCGCAGCCCGGCTGGGCCTGGGCGCCGGCCGACCGGCGCACCCAGGACGGCGAGCCGTGGCCGTGCTGCCAGCGGACGCTGGCGCGCACCACCGCCGCCCGCGCCGCCGCGCTCGGCCTCGAGCTGCGGATGGCGTTCGAGGTGGAGTGGTACCTCGCCACCGCCGGCGGCGGCCCGGCCGCGACCGGCCCCGCCTACGGGATGACCCGTGTCGTCGAGGTGTCGGCCTACCTCGACGAGCTGTTCCAGGCCCTCGACGCGCAGGACGTGCCCGTCGACCAGATCCACCCGGAGTACTCGCCGGGTCAGTTCGAGGTGTCCGTCGCCGCCGCCGACCCGGTGCTCGCCGCCGACCGGACGGTGCTGGTCCGCCAGACCGTCCGGGCCGTGTCCCAGCGGCACGGCCTGCGGGTGTCGTTCGCCCCGGTCGTCAGCGCCGGCCAGGTCGGCAACGGCGACCACCTGCACGTCTCGGCCCGCCGCGACCTGCAGGCGCTGTTCAGCGGAGGAGGCGGCCCGTACGGGCTGCGCCCGGCGGGCGAGGCCGCCATGGCCGGGCTCCTGCGGCGGCTGCCGGCGCTCGCCGCGCTCGCCGCCCCCGGCGTCACCAGCCGGCTCCGGCTGGAGCCGCAGCGCTGGGCCGCGCCGTACCGCTGCTGGGGCCACGAGAACCGGGAGGCCGCCCTGCGGCTGGTCACCGGCAGCCCCGGCGAACGCGACCGGGCCGCCAACGTCGAGGTCAAGTGCTGCGACGGCGCCGCCAACCCGTACCTCGTCGTCGCCGCCGTGACCGAGATCGTCGCCGCCTCCTGCGGGCAGGACCTGCGCCTGCCGGCCGAGGTGCCGGGCGACCCGGCGCTGCTGCCCGCGGACCGTCGCCCCGAACGGCTGCCGGAGACGACCGCCGCCTCGGTCGCCGCGCTGCGCGCCGACGACCTGCTGGCCGGCCTGCTCGGCCCGCCGCTGCTGGAGGCGTACTGCGCGGTCCGCCTCGCCGAGGCCGACCGGTTCGCCGGCGCGGCCCCGGAGGAGATCGTCGAGGCGACCCGATGGAGCTACTGATCGACGGGCACTGCCACCGGGTCCTGGCCCGCGACCTGGACCGCGCCGCGTTCGAGACCGCCTGCACCGAGACCGACCTGCCGCCCCCGCCGGGCGTGTCCTACCTCGACAGCCGGGTCGGGCTCGCCGTGCGCCGCTGGTGCGCCCCCGCCCTCGGCCTGCCGGCCCACGCGTCGGCCGACGACTACCTGGCCCGCCGCGCCGAGCTCGGCTGGCGGGCCGCGACCGAGGCCCTGCTGCGCGCCGCCGGCCTCGCCGAACTGCTCGTCGACACCGGCCTCGACGACCCGGCCCTGCTCGGCGACGCCGGCCTGGCCGCGGCGTCCGGCGCCAGCGTCCGCGAGGTCGTCCGCCTCGAACGCGTCGCCGAGACGCTGCCCGACGACACCGGCGCCGCCGGGTTCGCGGCCGGGTTCGCCGCCGCCCTCGCCGGTCGGGTCCGCACCGCCGCCGCCGTGAAGTCCGTCGCCGCCTACCGCCACGGCCTCGCCGTCCCCGCGGAACCGCCCACGCCGCGGGCCGTCCAGCGGGCCGCCGATGCCTGGCTGCGCGCCGGCCGCGGCCGGATCAGCGACCCGGTCCTGCTCGGCCACGTGCTGTGGGCCGGCGTCGGCACCGGCCTGCCGCTGCAGCTGCACACCGGATTCGGCGACCGCGCCCTCGCGCTGCGCCGCGCCGACCCGGCCCTCGCCCAGCCGTTCCTCGCCGCGCTCGGCCCGCGGGCCGCGCCGGTCGTCCTGCTCCACTGCTACCCGTACCACCGCAACGCGGGCTGGCTCGCCCAGGTCTACCCGCACGTGTACGTCGACGTCGGCCTCACCGTCACCCACGCCGGCGACGCGGTCCTGCCCGAGTTCTTCGAGCTGGCGCCGTTCGGCAAGCTGCTGTTCTCCACCGACGCCTACCTGCTGCCCGAGCTGTACCTCGTGGGCGCCGCCCGGTTCCGCCACGCCCTGCGCCGCCTGCTCGACACCTGGCGCTCCGAAGACAGCGTGAGCATCGCCGACGCCGACCGGATCACCGCGCTGGTCGGCGCCGGCAACGCCCGCCGGCTGTACGGCTCCGGGAACCACGACGTCCGGCCGTCGGCACCGTGACGACTCGATCGCTGTAAGTTTCCGGGTCCGGCGCAGGCCGGCGGCGGCGCGGTGCCCGCGGCGTTGCCCTCCGTGACCGGGCGACCGTAGCGTCGCCCGGCGTGAGGCGCACGGCCGCACTGACAGGTCACCGGGGATCCGCCAGGGGCAGTGCCGCGATCACGGTTCAGGCATCGAGGTCGTCGAGGGAGCACACCACATGAGCGGATTTCAGGATGGCCGGCTGCGCGCTCGATGGCGGCGCTCGATCGCCGCGGCGGCGGCCGTCGCGAGCGTCGTGCTCGGCATCGCGACCGTCGCCGGCCCGGCCGCCGCAGCCGCCGGTCCCGCCGGACTGAGGGCCGCCGCACTGGCCGCCCCCACCGTGTCCGGCGTCGCCGCGGGCTACGCCCACACCTGCGCGATCCGTACCGACGCGACGCTGTGGTGCTGGGGCAGCAACTGGAGCGGCGAGCTCGGTGACGGCACCAACACGACCAGGACCACGCCCACCCGGGCCGGCGACGCCACCACCTGGGCCGGCGTCGACGCCGGCAGCAGCCAGACCTGTGCGGTACGGACGGACCACACGTTGTGGTGCTGGGGCAGGAACAACCGGGGCCAGCTCGGCGACGGCACCACCACGAACCGCAACGCCCCGGTCCAGGTCGGCACCGCCACCACCTGGGCGAGCGTCAGCGCCGGCGACAGTCACACCTGCGCGGTCCGCGCCGACGGCAGCCTGTGGTGCTGGGGCTTCAACCGGCTCGGGCAGCTGGGCACCGGCACCGACGACTACTACCTCACGGCCCCGGTCCGGATCGGCACGGCGACCACCTGGGCGAGCGTCACCGCCGGATACGCGCACACCTGCGCGACCCGCACCGACGGCACGCTGTGGTGCTGGGGCGACAGCTCGAGCGGGCAGCTCGGACTGGGCACCCTGAGCTACTCGACCACCCCGGCGCAGGTCGGTACCGCCGCCACGTGGACCGGCGTGACGGCCGGATTCAGCTTCACCTGCGCGACCCGCACCGACGGCACCCTGTGGTGCTGGGGCGAGAACGGCTACGGCCAGCTGGGCGCCGCCGTCACGTACCAGACCGCACCGCTGCAGGTCGGCACCGGCACCACCTGGACCAGGGTCGGCGCGGGCGACAACACGGCCTGCGCGGCCCGCACCGACGGCAGCCTGTGGTGCTGGGGCAACAACATGGCCGGTGGGCTCGGCGACGGCACCACGACCAACCGCTCCGCCCCCACCCGGGTCGGCACCGCGACCACCTGGACGCCCGGCTTCGTCGTCAACTACCACACCTGCGCGATCCGCACCGACAGCAGCCTGTGGTGCTGGGGCAACAACGCGAACTCGCAGCTCGGCGACGGCACCACCACCCAGCGGACGGCCCCGGCGCAGGTGACCATCCCGAGCTGACGGCCGCAACGTTCCGAGTCCGGCCCGGGCCACCAGCGCCCGGGCCGGCTCCATCGGCGAAGCGCTCGGGCCGGCCAGGGACTGACCGCGTACTGACCGCATACGGACTTGGACGACGTTGCCAGCGTCCGTGGCCGGGACGCGGCGTGAGCGGCTTCGATTTCCCTATGGTTCCGGCGCAGCAGCGCCTCGGCGAGGCTCGGATCCAGGACGTCGTCGTCGTGCATGCCCACCTCCGACCCCCACCGTAGCGGGCGGGCGGCGGCGCCGATCCGGAGCGAGGCGCCGCTCGGCCGATGCCGGCTCCGCCGAACGGGCGCAGTGTCCGCACCGGCCGGTCGTCGTAGTCGATCAACGCCCGGACGCTGTGGTATCACCGTGCCGTGGTCACGCTCGGCATCGACTTCGGGACGTCCTCCACCGTGGCGGTCGTTGAGCTCGACGACGGCAGAGCGGTGCCGCTGCTGTTCGGCGAGACGCCGCTGCTGCCGTCGGCCGTGTCGATGAGCGCCACCGGCGAGCTCGCGGTCGGCCGCGACGCGATGCAGGCGGCGCGGGGGCGGCCGCAGGCGTTCGAGCCGCACCCGAAGGCCCGCATCGACGACGGCGAGGTACTGCTCGGCGAGCGGGCGGTACCGGTCGCCGAGCTCGTCGGGGCCGTGCTGTGGCGGGTCCACGACGAGGCCGTACGGGTGGCCGGCAGCGCGGTCGGCCGGCTCGTCCTGACCCACCCGGCCGGCTGGGGCGCCCGCCGCCGGCAGACCCTGCTCGACGCGGCCGCCCGGACCGGGCTGCCAGCGCCGGTGCTCGTCGCCGAGCCGGTCGCCGCGGCCGCCTACTACGCCCACGTGCTCGGCCACGAGGTCGGGCTCGGCCGCTGCGTCGTGGTGTACGACTTCGGCGCGGGCACGTTCGACGCGTCGGTCGTCCGCCGCACCGCCGGCGGCTTCGAGGTGCTGGCCGAGGAGGGCATCCCCGACGCCGGCGGGCTCGACATCGACGCCGCGATCGTGGCGTACCTCGGCGCCGTCCACGGCGCCGGCGACCCGGACGGCTGGCAACGGCTCATGGCCCCGGCCGCGGCCACCGACCGCCGGATGTCGCGGGCCTTCTGGGACGACGTGCGGGCCGGCAAGGAGGCGCTGTCGCGCACCTCGATGACGACAGTGTTCATGCCGATCGTCGAGCTCGACGCCGTGCTCGGCCGGGAACAGCTGGACCACCTGGCCCGGCCGCTGCTCAACCGCACGGTCGCGGCGACCCAGTTGGCGATCCGCAATGCGGCGATCGGCCGAGACGACATCGCGGCCGTGTTCCTGGTCGGCGGTTCGAGCCGGATGCCGCTGGTGGCGACGCTGCTGCACCGGTCCCTGGGGATTGCGCCGACGGTGGTGGAGCAGCCAGAACTGATCGTGGCCGGCGGCACGCTGCACGCGCACGGTCTCCAACCGGCGGTGGCCGCGCCGGAGTCCGCGCCCGCGGTGTCGTCGGCGTCGCTGCCGCTTCCGGCGTCTCCGGTCTCATCGGTGCCGATGGCGTCCGCGCCCGTGCCGTCGATGCCGATGGCGCCGTTCCCGGTTTCGTCCGTGCCCCTGGCGCCCTCCCCCGTGTCGGCCGCGCCGGTCTCGCCCTCGCCGCTGGCGCCGTTCCCGGTGTCGTCCGCTCCAGTCGCTCCGGTGTCGCCGGTGCCGGTGCAGCAGGTGCCGACTCAGCCCGCAGCGCCGGTTCAGGCCGCCGCGCTGCCGGTGCACGGTGACCCGCCGCCGGGTCCGGTCCAGGTTGCGCCCGCGCCGGGGCGTCGGCGTCGGCGGCTGGTCGCCGCGGCGGCCGCCGCCGCCGTGACCGTTGCCGCCGTCGTCGTCGTGATCGCGCTTCGGTTCGGGCCGCCGAGCGGCGGGCCGGAGAACACCCCGTCGTCCGGTGCCGCCGCGAGCGCCACCGGCCCCGCGCTGCGGCCGGAGCGGCTGGCCACGCTCGAGCACTCGGGCTCGGTGCTGGCCGCGGCATTCGCTCCCGGCGGGTCCGTCCTCGCCACCGCCGGCGGTGATGGCAGCAACGACGTCACGCTGTGGAACACGACCAACCCGGCGACGGCGGCCCGGATCGCCACGCTGCAGGGCCACGAGCAGCCGGTGACGTCGGTGGCGTTCAGCCCGGACGGCAGGACGGTCGCCACCGCGAGCCTCGACAAGACCGCCATCCTGTGGAACGTGGCCGACCCGGCCCGGCCGGTCAAGCTGAAGACCCTGACCGACCACGCAAACGTGCTGTTGAAGGTGGTGTTCAGCCCGCAGGGCAGCCTGATCGCGACCACGGGCACCGACCAGTCGGTGCTCCTGTGGAACGTCGCGGATCCCGCCGCTGCCGTCCGGGTCGGGTCCATGGCCGGCCAGAACGGGCTGTCGCTCGCGTTCAGCCCGGACGGCAAGGCGATCGTCACCGCCGAGGACAAGGAGCGCCTCGTCGTGTGGAGCGTCGCCGACCCGCGGTCGCCGAGCCGGATCGCCGAGCTCGACCTCGACACTGAGATCGGGCACATCGCATTCGCCCGGGACGGCAGGACGATGGCGGTCAGCGGCACCAAGAACATCGTGCTGCTCGATGCGACCGACCTCACCAAGCCGAGCCGGCTGGGCGCGGTCGAGGCCAAGGGCACCGTCTTCTCGGTGCAGCTGAGCCCGGCGGCGGACATCATGGCGGCCGGTGGTGCGGACAACGCCGTCACCCTCTGGGACGTGTCCGACCCGGCCAAACCGGCCACGCTCGCCGTGCTGAGCGACCACAAGGACGAGGTCACCGCGGTGGCGTTCGACCGCACCGGCGCCGTCCTGGCCACGGCGAGCAGCGACAAGACCACGATGCTGTGGGGCCTGTCGAAGGGGTGAGGACGTCTCTGCGGGCCGGTTCCGCGGTGTATTCCGTCTGCGGCGATCAGCCCGCCGACACCGGCCGTGGGGCGGCCGGACCGAGTCGCACTGGGCGTGCGTCCACCGGGATCCGGATGATCTGGTACGGCGGGACACGATCGTCGGCGCCATTGTTGAACAGCGGCGTGCGGGGAAGCTGGTTGACGCTCACGTACAGGTGGCCGTCGGCGGCCAGCGACAACGTGTCGGGCCACAGCAGGGCGGGCGCGTGCAGGACCGTGGTCCAGGTGCCGTCGACGGCCCGTTTCAGCACGGCACTGTGCTCGTACGCGGTGGCATAGATCGCGCCGTCCGTGTCGGACTCCAGACCGTCGGACGAACCCTTGTCACCGTGGTCGATCACCCGGGCGGCGACCTGGGCCTCGGGAAGGCTCCGGTCACGCAGCGCTGTGGTGTCGACGCTGTACAGGCGCCGGCTCGACAGCGGACAGAAGTACAGCCGCTCGCCGTCCGCGCTCAACGCGATCCCGTCGGCGCCGACCGCATACCCCTCACGGACGACGCCCTGCACCACGGCGCGGAAGCCGTCCTCCGCATGGGTACTTGTGTGTCCACGCAGCCGCGACCAGCTCTCGCCGGTGGCGAGGTCCACGACGATCAGGGCGCCTTCGGGCTGCGAGTCGGTGAGGTACGCATACCCGGCCGCGCCCCGCGAGAGGTCGAAGCGGACGTCGTTGAGGTACGTCGTCGGCGTCACCGCACCGGCGGAGGGATGGATGACCCGTACCACCCGGCCGGTTCCCAGGTCCACCTGGACCAGCTTCGGCCCGGCCGCGACGGACGGCGCGAACGCCAGGCTGCCGCTGTCGAGCAGCCACAGATACCCGGCCGGATCAACAATCACGCTCTGCACCGACACCAACGTGTCGGCGGCCCGTTGCGGGCTCCACCGGTTGATCTCCGCGTCGGGGAACGCGACGGGCCGGCCGTCGACGACCTCGGCGACCGTGTAGGCCACCTCGTCGCCCCACCGCGGGATCGAGATGAACACGCGCCCGGAGTCGGCGACCGTGACGCCTGTCGGCATCAGGTCGGCGAGCTCGGCGACGACCTCGTAGTCTCGGGCGACCCATGCGCCCAGCGGACCAGCGCCCATGCGAACCTCCAGGATTCGTCCACTGGCCGGTGCCGCGTGGCGGCACCCGCCGGGACCGGTACCGCTGTCGCGTACCCCCGTCCCGCCGTCTCGATCACGCCAGGGACGTCTCCCGGGGCCGGCCCGCTCACGCGACCGCCGGGCGATCGGCAATTCACCTCCGAGGGTGGCGGGGCTACGGGCGAACCGAGAAGAGACGATCGACGGGGTCCACGACGGCCGGCAGCAACGCGCCGGGCACGAGGGCCGGGTCGTCGGGGCGGACCGTGTCGGCCTCGAATGCGGCGAACCCGGGCCCGCTGATCCGCAGGCGGAGCTCCAGCCCGGGATCCTCCCCGCCCAGGTGGTTCGCCACCGCGAGGATCTCCGCCGTCGCGGCGACACCGGCGGCGGACAGCCGGCGCGCGTCGCGGCGCGAGCGGGTGACCAGCCGCCAGCCGAAGGCGCCGAAACCGCCACCGATGACCGTCACCAGTACCCCACCGGCGAGCAGGCCCCAGAAGTCCGTGGGCGACCGCGCCGGGTCCAGCGTCGTCGCGACGGCGAGCAGGACCGGTCCGGGCAGGCAGATGGCCAGGAACATCAATCGGCACAGCAGCGCGCCGACCGGGCCGATGCGCGCTTCCGCTTCCCGGGGAGTACTCACCCTCGCACCGTAGTGCAGCGCCCCGACGACTGCGGTACGGCGGCCACCCGAGGCCCGTCACGACGGCGGATGCGACAGTATCCGTCTGTCGGCACTGCCCCGAAGGAGACCCGGTGAACCGCGACTCGGCCTCGACCCAGTACGAGCGGCTGCGCGGCGAGATCGTCGCCGGCCGGATCGCGCCGGGCACGGTGCTGCTCGAGACGGTGCTCGCGGAGCGGCTCGGCGTGTCGCGGACGCCGGTGCGTGAGGCCCTCGCGATGCTGGAGCGCGACGGGCTGCTGGAGCGGGACCGGCGCGGGTACCGGGTGAGCACGCGCAGCCCCGAGGAGCTGCTGGATATCTACGAGGCCCGCATCGCGCTCGAGTCGACGTGCGCGGCCGCGGCGGCCGTGCGGCGCTCGGCGTTCGACCTGGCCCGGCTGCGGCACCTGAACGGCGAGGCGGTGGCGGCCGGCGACCCGGTGCGGCTGCGCGAGCTGCACGCGGCCTGGCACAAGGCCCTGCGCGCCGCGGCCGGCAACGCCACGATCATCGACCTGCTGGAGCGGCTCGACACGCTGCTGGCCGTGTACGACGCCGACGAGCCGACCCTCGCCGACCGGGAGGTGGTCGCGGCCGAGCACGGGCGGATCGTCGACGCGGTCGAGGCCGGCGACGCCGAGGAGGCGCGGCGGGCACTCGTCGCCCACCTGGGCCGCTCCCGCGAGGCCCGGCTGGCGAAGCTCGCCGCCGGCTCCTAAACCCCCCGAGAACCCCCCGAGCAAGAAACGTCACAGGTCACAGCCTCTTGCCCGAGCGTCGACGCGTGTATACGCTCGCGGCTGAATTCCTAGCTATCACGTCTGATTATTGGAGTAGCCATGGTCCGCAGGCTGGTCGTGGCGGCGGCGTCGGTGACGCTGTTGGCCGCATGCAGCAGCACCGGCTCGCCCGGCGACGGCGCCGCGTCCGGCGCCCCCGTGCGCGGCGGCACGGTCGTGTTCGCCACCGACGTCGAGCCCACCTGCCTCGACCCCGCGGCCCCGAGCCAGATCGCCACGCAGATCCTGCAGCGCAACGTGTACGACTCGCTGATCTACCAGGACGCGAAGGGCGCCTTCCACCCCTGGCTGGCCAGCTCCTGGGACGTCTCGGCCGACGGCACGACGTACACCTTCCACCTGCGCGACGGCGTGACGTTCCACGACGGCACGACGTTCGACGCCACGGCGGCCAAGGCGACCTTCGACCACTTCACCGACCCCGCGACCAAGGCCCCGCTGGCCGGCTCGCTGCCGTTCGGCTCGGCGACCGCGACCGATCCGGGCACGCTGGTGGTCAAGCTCAAGTCGCCGTTCGCCCCGTTCCTGCAGCTCGTGTCGTTCTCCGTCCTCGGCATCCAGTCGCCGGCCGCGCTCGCGAAGGGCCAGGCCGCCCTGTGCGCCGGCGGACCGGGCGCGGCCGTGGGCACCGGGCCGTTCACCACCGCCGCGTACACCAAGGGGCAGAGCCTCACCTTCGCGCGGTACGACGCCTACAACTGGCCGCCGGAGGGCTCGCCGCACCAGGGCGCCGCGTACCTGGACAAGGTCGAGGTCCGCTTCCTGCCGGAGAACTCGATCCGGGTCGGCGCGGTCAGCAGCGGCCAGGCCCAGCTCGCCGCGAACGTGCCGCCGGTGACCGCCGCCGCGTTCGAGGCCGGCGGCGGGGTGCGGGTGCTCAGCGCGGCCGCGGCCGGCACGCCGTTCACCGCGTACCTCAACACCAAGCGGGCCCCGTTCGACGACGTCAAGGTCCGCCAGGCGTTCCAGCGCGGCATCGACATCGAGAACATCGTCAAGTCGGTCTACGCGGGCCGCTTCCCGCGCGCCTGGAGCCCGCTCACGCCGAGCACGCCGTACTCGTACGACAGCACGCTGGAGAACAGCTGGCCGCAGGACTCGACGCTGGCCAACCGGCTGCTCGACGAGGCCGGTTGGAGCCAGAAGGACGCGCAGGGGTACCGCGTCAAGGACGGTAAGCGCCTGACCGTCGTCTGGGTCCAGAACAGCACCGTCATGCGCGAGCAGCGCGACGTCGTCGCCCAGGCCGTCGCCGACAACGCCAAGAAGCTCGGCTTCGAGGTGACCGTGCAGGGCCTCGACGCCGGCACGTTCTCGGCCCGGGCCAAGGCCGGCGACTACGACATCGCCGACCAGAGCAACCAGCGGGCCGACCCGGACATGCTCTACAACGTGTGGTCGTCGAAGTTCCTGGCCACCAAGGGCGGCGCCAACTACGCCAACGTCGACGACCCGCAGGTCGACCAGTGGCTCAGCCAGGGCACCACGGCGCTGCAGCAGCAGGACCGGCCGGCGGCCTACAAGCCGCTGCAGCAGTGGGTCATCGACAACGCCGCGGCGGTGCCGATCTACGTCCCGCAGTACCTCCTCGGCGTCTCCAACGCCGTGCAGGGCGTGCAGTTCACCGTCTCCGGGTACCCGGACTCCTTCTACACCGTGTGGCGGACCAGGTGAGCACCGTGCGCAACGACGACTTCGAGGCCTGGCTGGCCGCGCGCGCCGAGGAGGTGGCCGGCCCGGCCGGCCACACCGCCCTGACCGGCACGTACCCGGTCGCCGAGCCGCTCGTCATCGACGGCGTGCCCGGCACCTGGAGCGTCCGGGACGGCCGGCTCGCCGTCACCGTCGAGGCGGGTGCGCCGCTGACCAGCGGCGGCGCGCCGGTGACCGGCACCGCGTTCGTCGAGGGCGACCTCGAGGCGCCCGGCGTGACGATCCGGACGTTCGCGCGGGAGGACGGGCCGGTGGTGCGCACGTACGAGCACGCCGCGCCCGGCCGCACGGGCTTCGCCGGCATCGACCGGTACCCGTACGACGAGCGCTTCCGCGTCCCGGCGACGTTCGAGCCGTTCACCGCGCCCGAGGCCACCCCGGTCCCCTACCAGCGCGACGACGTCGTCCGCGCGCACGTCGTGCCGGGCGAGCTGGCGTTCACCCTCGGCGGCACCGAGCACCGGGTCCGGGCGTTCGAGGGCCACGGCGGCCTGTGGTTCGTGTTCGCCGACGCGACGACCGGAGTGAGCACGTACCGCCCGGGCCGCTTCGTCGAGGCCCGCACGGCACCGGAGGGCTACGTGGTGGACTTCAACCGCGCGTACCTGCCGCCGTGCGCGTTCTCGGACTGGTACAACTGCCCGCTCCCGCCCCGGGAGAACATCCTGACGGCCGCGGTCGAGGCGGGCGAGCGGTCGGTGCTGGGCCGTGCCCACCCGGCGTGACGCCGGCCGCCTCGCCCGCCGGGCGGCGGTCGCGCTCGTGCAGCTGTGGGGCGCCGCCACGCTGTGCTTCGCGATGCTGCACCTGATCCCCGGCGACCCGGTCGACATCATCATGGGCAACCAGGCGCTGGTCTCGCCGGAGCTCAAGGCCCAGGTGCGCACCGAGTACGGGCTCGACGACCCGGTCGCGGTGCAGTACCTGCGGCTGCTGGGCCGGCTGGCCCACGGCGACCTCGGCATCTCCTACCAGCTGCAGCGGCCGGTGTGGGGCGCCCTGGCCGAGCAGGTGCTGCCCACCGTCCAGCTCGCGGGGGCGGCGCTGCTGCTCGCGGTGCTGCTGGCGGTGGGCGCGGCGGTGCTGGTCCCCGAGCGCAGCCGCGTCGCCCGGGCGCTGTTCTCCGGGCTGGAGATGGTCGCGGTGTCGCTGCCGCAGTACTGGCTGGGCATTCTGCTCATCACGTTCCTGTCGCTGCGCTGGCACCTGTTCCCGGTCATCGAGGCCGGCACCTGGCGCAGCCTCGTGCTGCCGGCCGTCGCGGTCGCCCTGCCGATCGCCGGCACGCTCGCCCAGGTGCTGCGGGAGGAGATGGACACCGCCCTCGCCCAGCCGTTCGTCACCGCGGCCCGGGCCCGCGGCGCCGGCGCGCTGGCCGTGCGGACCGGGCACGCGCTGCGGCACTGCCTGGTCCCGGCCACCACGCTCACCGGCTGGTTCGTCGGCAGCCTGCTCGGCGGCTCGGTCCTCATCGAGCAGGTCTTCGGCCGGCCCGGGCTCGGCCAGGTCGCGCTGACCGCCGTGACGAACAAGGACCTGCCGATGGTGACCGGCGTGGTCATGCTGGCCGCCGCCGTGTTCGTCGTGGTGAACCTGCTCGTCGAGGCCTCCTACCTCGTCATCGACCCGAGGGTGCGCCGCGATGGGACGTAGGCTCACCGTCTCGGCCGCGGCGCTGGTCATCCTCGCCGTCGTCACCGCCGCGCTGTGGCCGCAGCTGCTCACCGGCCACGACCCGAACGCGACCGACCCGCTCGCCTCGTTCCGCCCGCCGGGCGCCGGGCACTGGTTCGGCACCGACCAGCTCGGCCGGGACCTGTTCGCCCGGGCCGTCTACGGCGCCCGGCACTCGCTGCGCATCGCCGCCGGCGCGACGCTCGTCGCGCTGCTCGTGGCGGTGCCGGTGAGTGTCCTGGCCGCGCTCGGCGGCCGGTTCGCCGACAGCGTCGTCAGCCGGGTCCTCGACGTGCTGCTGTCGTTCCCGGCGCTGCTGCTGGCCCTCGTCGTGGTCACCGTCGCCGGCCGGGGCGAGCTCAGCCTGCTGCTGGCGATCGGCCTGGCCGACATGCCCGGCTACGCCCGTCTGCTGCGCTCCCGGCTGCTCGTGGTCCGCACCGCCGGCTACGTCGAGGCGGCCACCGGGCTCGGCGTCGGCCCGTGGACCTCGCTGTGGCGGCACATCCTGCCCAACGCGGCCGGCCCGCTGCTGGTGACCGCCACGCTCGGGCTGGGTGTGGCCGTCATCTTCGCCTCCGGGCTGAGCTTCCTCGGCCTCGGCACTCAGCCGCCGACCCCGGAGTGGGGCGCGATGCTCGCCGAGGGCCGCTCGACGCTGGCCGTCGCCTGGTGGGCCGGGGTCTTCCCGGGCCTGCTCATCACCGTCACCGCGGTCGCCGTCACCATCCTGGGCCGCGACCTGCGCAACCGCTTCGGCATCGGCTCGGTCCGGCCGTGAGCCACTTTGGAGGTACCCCCGTGCCGACCGACCGCTACGGGCAGCGCGTGTCCACCGCCGACCCGCAGGCCGCCGCGGCCTACTTCGACGCCGTCGACGCGTACCTGGCCCTCGACGACACCGCCGTCGACGGCTTCGCCCAGGCGATCACGCTCGACCCCGGCCTCGCCGTCGCGCACCTCGGGCTCGGGCTCAGCCTGGCCTCGGCCGGCCGCGACGCCGAGGCCCGGGAGGCGTTCACCGCCGCCGTCCGGCTGCGCCGCGAGCGTCCCGACCGGCTCGGCCCGCGCGAGGCCCGTCAGATCGACCTCGTCACCGCCCCGCCCGCCAACCTCGCCGCCTACGCCGAGCATCTGGAGGCGCACCCCGGCGACCTGCTGGTGCTCGGGTTCGCCGCCGGGCTGCTCAGCGGCCGGCGGATCGCCGCCGGCACCGGCCGTGACGGCGTGCTCGCGCTGGCCGCGCCGTCGGCGGCCGCGTTCCCGGACGACTGGGCCCTGGCCGGGATCTGCGCGCTGGAGCTGGAGGAGGCCTGGCAGTTCGCGGCGGCGGAGGCGGCCGCCGAGCGCTCGCTGCTGGACCGGCCCGACAACCGCGCCGCCTGTCACGGGTACGTCCACGTCCTGCACGAGACCGGGCGCATCGCCGCCGTGGAGTCGTTCCTCGACGGCTGGTTCGGCACCCGGCACCCCCGCTCGCCGCTGCAGACGCACCTGCGCTGGCATCACGCGCTCGTGGCGCTGGAGAACGACGACGCGGAACTCGGACTGCGGCGCTACCACGCCGCCATCGACCCCAGCGTCTCCACCCGCCGCACCACGCTCGTCGACGCCGCTGCCGTGCTGTGGCGGCTGCGGATCGACGGCCACACCGGCCTGCCGTGGGGCCCGGTCGCCGAGCTCGCCCGCGACCAGCTCGCGGCCGCGCGCGGCGCGCTGTTCGACGTGCACGCCGCCCTCGCCCTGGCCGCCGCCGACCGGGACGGCCTGGTCCCGCTCCGCGCCGCCTGGGCGGCCGAGACCGCCCGGCCCAACCGAGACGTCGTCCTCGCCGTCCTCGACGGCGTCGCCGCGCACGCCGACGGCCGCTACGACGTGGCCGTGCGGCACCTCGGCGGCGTGGTCGCGGCGGTGGCGCTCGTCGGCGGCAGCCGCCTGCAGCAGGACATCGTCGTGGACACGCTGTGCGACGCGCTGGCCCGCAGCGGCGACGCCGCCCGGGCCGCCGACATCCTGGCGGACCGCAAGCACCGGCGCCGGTCGCGGCGCGACGCGCGCTGGATCGCCGACCTGCGCAGGGACTCCGCGGTGGTACCGCAGTGAGCCCCGACGCCCTCCTGACCGCCGAGGACCTGCACGTCACGTTCCGCACCGCCGGCGGTACCGTCGAAGCGGTCCGGGGCATCTCCTTCACCCTCCACAAGGGACAGTGCCTGGCCGTCGTCGGCGAGTCCGGCTCCGGCAAGAGCGCCACCGCCCGCGCCCTGCTCGGCCTGGCCGGCCCGGCCGCCACCGTCACCGCCGCCACGCTGCGGCTCTCCGGCCGGGACCTGACCACGCTGACCGAGACCCAGTGGCGGCACCTGCGCGGCCGCGACATCGGGCTCGTCGCGCAGGACGCGCTCGGCTCGCTCAACCCGCTGCACCGGGTCCGCCGCGACGTCGGCGAGTCGCTGCGCCGGCACCGCCTGGTCCCGCGGGCGCTGCGGCCCGGCCGGGTGGTCGATGCGCTCGCCGGCGCCGGGGTGCCGGAGGCGGCGGTGCGGGCGGAGCAGTACCCCCACCAGCTCTCCGGCGGCCTGCGCCAGCGGGCCCTCATCGCCTCCGCCGCCATCGCGAACCCGCCGGTCCTCATCGTCGACGAACCGACCACCGCCCTCGACGTCACCGTGCAGGCCCAGGTGCTGACGCTGCTGGAGGAGCTCAAGGCCGCCGGCACCGCGCTGCTCATGATCAGCCACGACCTGGCCGTGGTGGCCCGGATGGCCGACCAGATCCTGGTGATGCGGGAGGGCGTCGTCGTCGAGTCGGGCCCGCCGGCGTCGGTGCTCGGCGCCGCCCGCCACCCGTACACGCGCCGGCTCCTCGCCGCGATCCCCACCGGCCGGCCCCGCCGCGGCCCGGGCGGCCCGGGC
>NZ_JBEXCY010000041.1:0-12169 GCF_040605515.1 Dactylosporangium sp. NPDC005572
GCAGGTGGCCCTGGCGGGCCGCGCGTGGCGGGTCGCGCGTGGCCTGGCGGGTCGCGGGTCGCGCGTGGCCTGGCGGGTCGCGGGTCGCGCGTGGCCGCGGGTGGCGGAAATCCTATTATTCGGATGGGATATCGACAGCGATGGTGCGTGGATCTAGCGTTGGGATCATGAGTCACGACGTGCTGGACATTCCGGCGTGGGCGGCGCTGGCCGGGCCGCATCGGCGGTTCGCCGAGGTCAGCGGGCGGGCCGTGCGGTACCACCCGGACGTCGCGCTGTTCGGGGCCGTGGCGCCCGACGCCGGCGCGGACGCGTGGGACGACGTAGCGAAGCTCGCCGGGCCCGGCGAGGTCGTCACCGTCGTCGGGGCCGCTCCCCCGCCGCCCGCGGCGTGGGAGGTGGTGCTGGAGATCCCGGGCGTCCAACTCGTCGACGTCGCCCTCGAGGCCGCGCCCGACCCGGAGGCCGTCCGGCTCACCGCCGCCGACGTGCCCGAGATGCTCGACCTGGTCGAGCGCACCCAGCCGGGACCGTTCCGGCCGCGGACCGTCGAGCTCGGCACGTACCTCGGCCTGCGCGACGACGGCCGGCTCGTCGCGATGGCGGGCGAGCGCATGCACCCGCCGGGCTGGACGGAGATCAGCGCGGTGTGCACCGACCCGGGGTACCGCGGCCGGGGTCTCGCCACCCGCCTCGTCAAGGCCGTCGCCGCCGGCATCCGCGAGCGCCGCGAGCAGCCGTTCCTGCACACCTCGGCGTCGAATACCAACGCCATCCAGCTCTACGAGGCGATCGGCTTCCGGCTGCGCCGCCACACGACGTTCCGGGCGGTCCGCACGCCGGGCTGAACTTGGCCCAATGAACCGCGCCGGGGATTGGCGCTTCTACGGACCAAGTCGGCGGCGTTGGATCGGGTGGTGACCTACGTTGACATGTGGTTCGACCCGAAGTGCCCATGGGCCTGGAACACCTCGCGCTGGCTGCTGGAGGTCGAGCGCGTGCGGTCGGTGACGGCCCGGTTCCACGTCATGAGCCTGTGGCTGCTCAACCGGGACCGCGAGGGGCTCGAGGCCTGGTACGCCGAGTGGCTGCGCGACACGCTCGGCCCGGTGCGGGTCCTCGTCGCGGCCGCCGAGCGCTACGGCGAGCCGGTGCTGCGCGACCTGTACACCGCCCTCGGCACCCGCATCCACCACGACCGCGAGCCGATCGGCCCGGCCCTCTACACGTCCGCCCTGAACGCACTGGACCTGGACCCGGCCCTGGCCGGGGCGGCCGGCGGGGAGGCGTTCGACGAGGCGCTGCGCCGCAGCCACCACGCCGGCCTGGACCCCGTCGGCGAGGACCTCGGCACACCCGCGATCCACGTCGGGGACACGGCATTCTTCGGTCCGGTGGTTTCTCCGGTACCCCGGGGAGAGGCCGCCGGCCGCCTGTTCGACGGCGTCGTGGCGGTCGCGGCGACGCCGGGCTTCGCGGAGCTGAAGCGCGCCCGCAACGGGTCACCGCGAGTGGACTGAACGTCGCACAATGGTGACATGCTGCCACCGGCTCCGGCTCCTGAAGCTGTGCTGTTCCGCGCCACGCCCCGGCGGACGGCGGGCTACATCGCCGTCTGCGCACTGGCCACCTGGTGCCTGCTGGCCCTCGCCAGCGCTCTCGTGTCCCTGAACACCGGCGGGTTCTGGGACGGTGTGCGGTTCGCGTTCTCGCCGGTGGTGATCCTGCCGGCGCTGGCCGGTTCCGGCCTGGGCCTGCTGATCACCGGGGCGGCCCGGGTGTGGGCCCGGCTCTCGGCGGCCGGGCTGGAGCTCGGCCATCCCCGCTCGATCCTGGTCGCGTGGCCCGACGTCGAGGCGGCGGTGCGGCGCGGCCGGTGGATCTTCACGACCGTCGAGATCGTGCTGCGGCCGGACGCCCCGGTCGCGGAGCACGACGGCAAGGGCCGGCTGCCGATGCACCGGATGCGCCGGGGGCGGCGCGGCTACTCGCTCTGGCCGGCGCTCTACGACGGCGGGGTGGACGCGTTCACGGACGCCCTCGCCCGGCACGGGGTCGAGGTCAGGCGACCGTAGCCGGGACGGCGTCCAGCAGCGCCCAGTCGTGGCTGATGTCGGCCGCCGCCCGCAGCAGCTTCGGCAGGTGGTGCTCGGTGAGGTGCTCGACCGGGGTCTCGGCGGCGTGGACCGTCACGTTGATGGCGGCCACCACGCGGCCGTCGCCGTTGCGCACGGCCGTGGCCACCGAGCGGATGCCCGGGGCCAGGTCCTGGTCGGCCAGGGCCCAGCCCTTCGCGCGGACCTCGCGCAGGGCCGCGTCGAGGGCCGCGCGGTCCGGCTGCCAGCGCGCCTCGAGGCCGGCCCGGCTGGGCTCGTCGAGCACGGCGGTGAGCTCCTCCGGGGCCAGGGCGGCCAGCAGTACCTTGCCCATCGAGGTCGCCGGCGCGGGGAAGCGCGTGCCGATCTGCACCGCCAGGGTGACGAGCTTCGGCACGGCCACCCGCGAGACGTAGACGATGTCGGAGCCGTCGAGCTGGGCCATCGAGGTCGACTCGCCGGTCTGGGCGACGAGCCGCTGCATGTGCGGGCGGGCGACGTCCCAGACGCTGAGCGCGTTGACGTACGCCATCCCGAGCTCCAGGACGCGCGGCGTGAGGGTGAACCCGCGGTCGGCGCGGACGTAGCCGAGCTCCTCCAGGGTGAGCAGGATGCGCCGGACGGTGGGCCGGGCCAGCCCGGTCTCGCTCGCGACCTCGCTGAGCGTCATGACCGGGCGGCCCGGCTTGAAGCAGCGCAGCACGTCGAGCCCGCGGGCGAGAGCCTCGATGAAGTCCGGTCCCGCGTCGCGTGCCATCGGCTGCTCCTTCAGTCGTTCCCGCCATGCTTCCATTGCGCGGAGCCGGCGTCCCACTCGGTGTACGTGTAGGGATTGTCCAGCACCTTCGTCGCCGGCACGTCGGGGTTCATGCCCCGCTGCCACGCGTCCTCGCCCATGACCCCGACGAGGTGCTCGACCGTGCGCTCCACGGCCGCGCGGGCCCCGGCCAAGTTCACCCCCATGTCCACGTCCACGAGCCGGCCGTCGCGCTTCACGATCCGGCCGTTGACGAGCACCGTGTGCACGTCGGCGCGCTGGGCCTGGAAGGCGACGTGGCCGTAGGCGTTGAGGATCGGGAACATCACCGGCGAGTGGTCGTTCTTCAGCAGCACCACGTCGGCCTTCTTGCCCGCTTCGAGGCTGCCGACCTTGCCGTCGAGGCCGAGGGCCTTCGCACCGCCCCGGGTCGCCCAGTCGACCACCTGCTCGGCGCGCAGGTGCAGGTGGGTGACGGTCTCGGCGCGGCCGTGGGCCGCCATGTGCTCGCGGGAGCGGTCGGCGCCGAGGGTCGAGCGCATGGCCGAGAACAGGTCGCCGCTCCACCACACGCTGGTGTCCATCGACAGCGACACCGGGATGTCGTGGTCGCGCAGCTGCCAGGTGGGCGGGTACCCCTGCCCGGCGCTCTGCTCGCTCTCAGTCGAGACCGAGACGGATCCGCCGGTGGCGGCGATGCGGTGGTACGAGTCATGCGTCAGCGTCGCGGCGTGCACGTAGATCGTCGACGGGGTCATGAACCCGTGCTCGTGCATGAGCCGGATCCCGTCGTCGTTGGTCGCGCCCCACACCCCGGCGTGGGTGGTCACCGGCACGCCGAGCTCGCGGGCCACCTCGAACGCCGCCTTCTCCGGGAACGCCGGGTCGCCGGTGACGTCGAAGGCCATCTGGAAACCGAGCATGTCGTCGCCGGGCCGGATGCGCCGGTTGACGAAGTCGCGGAACTCGGGGCTGGCCGACCACTGCCACGGCCCCTGCTGGATGTTGCCGTAGGCGAGCACGAACCGCCCGGGGACGGACTGGAGGGCGTCGACGGCCGCGTCGGCGTGCTGCGTGGTCTGCAGCCCGTGCGACCAGTCGACGGTGGTGGTGACGCCGGCGTCGAGCGCCTCGAGCGCGGCGAGCACGTTGCCGGCGTGGATGTCCTCGGGGCGGAAGTGCTTGCCGGACTCCAGGTAGTACCAGACGAAGTACTGCGTGAGCGTCCAGTCGGCGCCGTAGCCGCGCATCGCGGTCTGCCACATGTGCCGGTGGGTGTCGATCATGCCCGGCATGACGATGCCGCCGGAGGCGTCGATCTCGGTGGCGCCCTCCGGGGCGGTGAGGCCGGGCCCGATCTCGGCGATGCGGTCGTCGACGACCAGGACGTCGGCATTGGGGTGAACCGTGTGGGTGTCGTCCATCGTGAGGACCAGGCCGTTGCGGAAGAGCACCGCGCTCATCGCAGTCTCCAATCTCGGACGCAAGTCCGCCAGGCGGTCAGACTGGTCAGGTGACGGAATTCTCATCCCGTCAACCAGCAGTGTCAACGCCTTGCGGACAGATGTCCGCTCAGCGGCCGGTCATTGGCAGCCAAGCCAGGACATCCTGGATTCGCGCGTCCCAGTAGGCCCAGTCGTGCGCGCCCGGCCCGAAGTCTGTGGTGAGCGGCAGCCCGTGCGCGGCGCACGCGTCGCGGAAGGCGACGTTGCCCGGGTACAGCGCGTCCCCGGTCCCGCACGCGACGTAGAGCGCGGGCGGGTCGGCGACCGTGCCGAGCAGGTGGAACAGGTCGTCGCCGGTGCCGGGCACGCTCGCCGGGTCGCCGAAGATCCGCTGCCACATGTGCGGGTCGACCGGCCGGTCCAGGCTGGGGATGCGGGTCGCGAGGTCGAGCACGCCGGAGAGGCTGGCCGCGGCGGCGAACCGGCCGGGGTGGCGCAGGGCGAGCTTCAGCGCGCCGTAGCCCCCCATCGACAGCCCGGCGACGAACGTGTCCTCCCGCCGGCCGGAGAGCCGGAAGAGGCGGCGGGCCGTGCCGGGCAGCTCCTCGCTGACGAACGTCCAGTACGGCCGGCCCCACACCTCGTCGGTGTAGAAGCTGCGGTGCACCTGCGGCATGACCACCGCGATCCCGCGGTCGGCGGCGTAGCGCCCGACGGACGTGTTGCGGGTCCAGGCGGTGTCGTCGTCGGTGAGTCCGTGCAGGAGGTAGAGGGTCGGGAAGTCGGTCCCCGTGTCCGGCAGGAGCACCGTCATCGAGGTGCCGAAGCCGAGGACGTCGGAGAAGAAGTCGCAGCGCAGCAGGGCCATCACTGCACTGTAGAAAACAGTCGGGAAATTGACAGGATCACGGCACCCGGGTGCTCACTCCTACCAACGTGGGCCAGGTTTCTTGGAACGGTTCAAACAAGATGTACAGATATGTCCTGTCGGATCTCCTACATTCCGCCGGAATCGGGCCTTCGGCACACCCTGTGGAATCGCTCCCAAGACCAGTATCAGCAGCTCAGGACCGTGATCATGAATTGCCGCCGCGGCCCGGTTCCCCCCGTTTTACCGACTCTGCGCGATGGCCGGTTGCGCATACGATCAGCCTTGCCCGAGGGGGTGAGTGGTTACCGGGAAAAGGATCGGAGGCTGGGTCGTTGCTGGACACTGCCGCACTCCGATCGGCGACACCGGAAACGACCCCCGCGAAGCGGTCGAAACCACCCCGGAAGCGACTGACGCGCGCCGAGCGGCGGGCCGAACGCCGCCAGCGCAAGCTCGCCGAGACGCACCGCTCCTACGAGGCCTGCAACGAGCTCGCCGGGCCGCTCACCACGCCCGCCGCGCCGCACCAGCCGGTCGTCTTCCGGCACACCGCGCGCCCGTGGCAGCGGGTCATGCTGACCCTGCTCATCGCGGCCAACTTCCTCACCGGCCTGGTCTTCCTCGGCTGGCTGGTGCTGCCGCAGCACATCCCCGGCCCGCGGATGCTGCAGGTCGACGCGGGTGACTGGCACGTCATCGTCGCGCGGGTCGCGTTCTGCTTCGTCGTCCTCGTCGAGGGCGTGCGGCTGCTGCAGAACATCGCGGTGTGGGTGTTCGCGTGGAAGGCGCGCGACCCGGTGCCGATGGTGCCCGAGCGCGGCCTGCGGATCGCGATGCTCACCACCATCGTGCCGTCGAAGGAGCCGATCGACGTCGTCGAGCGGTCGCTGATGGCGATGCAGAAGGTGCGGTACCCCGGGCAGGTCGACGTCTGGATCCTGGACGAGGGCGACGACCCGCGGGTCAAGGCGATGGCCAAGCGGCTGGGCGTGCACCACTTCAGCCGCAAGGGCCGGCCGGAGTTCAACCAGGAGCACGGCGCGTTCCGCGCGAAGACCAAGTCGGGCAACCACAACGCCTGGCGGGCCACCCACGAGCACGTCTACGACGTGGTGGCGCAGATGGACCCCGACCACGTGCCGCTGCCGAGCTTCCTGGAGCGGACCGTCGGCTACTTCCGCGACCCCGACGTGGCCTTCGTCGTCGCGCCGCAGGTGTACGGCAACATGTACAACGGGTGGGTCGTGCACGGCGCCTCGGTCCAGCAGTACCTCTTCAGCGGCCTCATCGAGCGCGGCGGCAACGGCCTCGACGCGCCCCTGCTCATCGGCACCAACCACCTCTACCGGCCGCTCGCCTGGGCCCTGATCGACGGCTACCAGGACTCGATCATCGAGGACCACCTCACCAGCATGGTCGTGATGGGCGCGAAGAACCCGCTCACCGACCGCCGCTGGAAGGGCGTCTACACGCCCGACGTGCTCGCCGTCGGCGAGGGCCCGACCAGCTGGACCGACTACTTCAACCAGCAGAAGCGCTGGGCCTACGGCGTGTGGGAGATCCTGCTGCGCCGCAGCCGCCCGCACCTGCGCCGGCTCAGCGCGGCCCAGCGGCTCTGCTACGGCCTCGTGCAGTCCTACTACCCGAGCGTCGCGCTGTCGGCGGTCTCGGGCGTCGCCGCCACCGCCGCCTACCTGGGCCTCGGCGTCAACGCGGCGAAGATCGAGTGGCAGCCCTGGCTCGCCCTCTGGGGCGCCAGCATGGGCACCTGGGCCGTGCTGTGGCTGTGGCTGCGCCGGTTCAACCTGGCCCGCCACGAGCGCAAGGAGATCGGCTTCCACGGCATGTTCCTGGCGCTGTTCGCGGTGCCGGTCTACGTGGCCGCGGGCACGGCCGCGCTGCTGCGCCGCCCGCTCGCTTACGCGGTCACGGCCAAGGGGCGGCTGCGCAGCGTCGACGGCCCGCGGACCTTCCGGACCCACTTCGTGTGGGCGTTCGTGGGCGCCGCGCTGATCGGGTCGAGCTTCTACTTCGGGTACGACTCGATCGCCCTGCGTTTCTGGGCCGGCCTGTCCGTCGCCGTCGGGCTGTTCCCGCCGCTCATCGCGTTCGGCACGTGGCTGCGCGAGCGGCGGCTCGAGGAGCCCGAGGAGGAGCAGCTGCCCCCGACGCTCATCATGACGATCAAGGCGACGGCGTCGGCGCACGCGTCCCTCGACGTGTCGGACCTGCCCACGGTGGCCGGTTTTCCGGCGGTCCCCCACGCCGGCTTGCCCACGCCCCGGGTCCCGGCCGGGGAGACGGCATGATCACGCTGCCCCGGATCATGTTCCTGGCGCTGGTGGTCATCGGCGGCTACGTGTTCCTGGTCGCGCCGCGCGTCGAGTCCTCGTCGCCGGTCGCGACGTGGGAGTCGCAGGTCGCGGAGCCGACGCCGACGTTCACGCCGTCGCCGAAGGCGAAGGACCCCGAGCAGTTCCCGCCGGTCGGCAAGGCGTTCTTCGGCATCTTCACCGAGCGCGGCCCGGGCGACCTCACCGACTACAACGGGTTCGTCCAGGCCGCCGGCAAGGCGCCGCAGGTGATGATGTTCGCCCAGGGCTGGGCCACGCACAAGAAGTTCGACCGCCAGCCGTTCGACCGCATCGTCAACCGCGGCATGCTGCCGATGCTCGGCTGGGAGCCGTGGAACTACCGGGCGGAGTCCAAGGTGGACACCGAGCGCGGCACGCAGCCCGAGTACCGGCTGGCCAAGATCACCGGCGGCACGTACGACGCCTACATCAGCTCCTACGCCGAGGGGATCAAGGCGCTCGGCTACCCGGTGGCGCTCCGCTTCGCGCACGAGATGAACGGTTACTGGTACCCCTGGTGCGAGTCCGCCAACGGCAACAAGCGCGGCGACTACGTGGCGGCGTGGCGGCACGTCCACGACCTCTTCGACGCGGCCGGGGCGACGAACGTCATCTGGGTGTGGAGCCCCAACGTCGTCTACGAGAACGCGACGCCGCTGTCCCAGCTGTACCCCGGCGACGACTACGTCGACTGGGTCGGGCTGTCGGGCTACTACGGCACGGCCGGCATGGAGACCTACCAGACGTTCGAGCAGATCTACCGGAACACGCTCAGCGAGCTCAAGCAGGTGTCGAAGCGGCCCATCGTGGTCACCGAGGTCGCCGCCACCGACGCCGCCGGGCGCAAGGCGGAGTGGATCACCGACCTGCTCAAGACGCTGCCGAAGCACCCGGAGATCATCGGCTTCATGTGGTACGAGTCGGTCAAGGAGACCGACTGGCGGATCGCGGCCTCGAAGACCGCCTCGGCGGCCTTCGCCCAGGGCGTCGCGCAGCCGTACTTCTCGGCGACGTGGGCGCCCGGCACGGTGCCCCGCCGGACGCTGCCCGCCGCCTCCGCATCGGCCTCGGCGCCGCCGTCGGCCTCGCGATCGGCCTCGCCGACTCCGTCGGCCTCCCGATCCAGATAGTGCTTGTTGTCGTACCACGCCGCTAGCATGGCGCGCACCGGGTCAATCGTCCTAGGAGATCTCGATGTTGGGTAGGCCGTCGTGGTGAACATGGCGCCCGGCGGGTTCGTCGTCGGCATCGACCTGGGCACGTCCAACACCGTGGCCGTCATCCGGTCCCCCGACGGCCGCCGCCGTCCCGTGCTGTTCGACGGCGCCCCGCTCATGCCGTCGGCGGTGTTCCTCCAGGACAACGGGCAGCTCGCGGTGGGCCGCGACGCGCAGCGGCTGGCCCAGCTCGACCCGGGGCGCTACGAGCCCAACCCGAAGCGGCGCATCGACGAGGCGTCGGTGCTGCTCGGCTCGGTGGAGATCCCGACCGTGCAGGTGCTCGCCGCCGTCCTGCGCGCGGTCGGCAACGGCATCAGCGAGATCACCCGGTTCCCCCCGCCCGCCGTGCTGACCTACCCGGCGTCGTGGGGCCAGATGCGCCGCGCGCTGCTGCACGACGCCGCCGTCACCGCCGGGTTCCCGCAGGTCACGCTGGTGCCCGAGCCGGTGGCCGCCGCGCGGTATTTCATCAGCGCCCTCAACCACCCGCTCCCCCGCGGCTCGGCCATGGTCGTCTACGACTTCGGCGGCGGCACGATCGACATCGCCGTGGTCCGCAACGAGGACCAGGGCTTCACCGTGATCGGCTCCGGCGGCCTGGAGGACGTCGGCGGCCTCGACATCGACGCGGCCCTGGTCGAGCTGCTCGGCGAGGTGCTGCAACGCTCCGAGCCCGACCGGTGGCGCCGCCTGGAGCAGCCGCTGACCTCGCAGGACCGCCGCGACCGGCGGCTCTTCTGGGAGGACATCCGCGGCGCCAAGGAGATGCTGTCGCGCACCACGGTCGCCCCGGTCTCCGTCCCCGGCGTCGAGGCCGCGCTGCACCTGACCCGCGAGGAGCTGGAGCGCAAGATCGGCCCGATGATCCGGCGCACGGTCTCCGAGACCGCCCGGGTCGTCCAGCAGTCCCACCTCAGGCCCGAGCAGCTCGCCGGCGTCATGCTCGTCGGCGGCTCCTCCCGGGTGCCGCTGGTGGCCCGGATGCTGCACCAGGAGCTGCAGGTCGCGCCGACCGTCCTCGAGCAGCCGGAACTGCCGGTCGCCGAGGGCGCCGTCGTGCACCCGGCCGAGCTGACCACCGACGGGCGCTTCGGCGTCGCGACCGGCTCCGCGTCGGTCGGCGGCACCGCGGCCGCGTTCGGGGCGCCGGCGCCCGGCACCGGCTACGGCCCGCCGTCCTCGGGCTACGGCCCGCCCGGCCAGGCCTCGCCGGGCGGCTACGGTCCGTCGACCGGGCAGGGCTCGCCGGGCGGCTACGCGCCCGCGGCCGGGCAGGGCGGCGGCTACGGCACGCCGGCCGGGCAGGCGTCACCCGGCTACGGGCCGCCGCCGGGCCAGACCGCGCCGGGGCAGACCGCGCCGGGTTACGGCGCGCCGGGCGGGCAGGCACCACCCGGCTACGGGCCGCCGCACGGCCAGACCGGGTCCGGGCCGAGTGTGCCGGGTCAGACCGCGCCCGGTTACGGCGTGCCGGCGGGGCAGGCCTCGCCGGCCTACGGGCCGCCCGGGCAGACCGCGCCGGGCCAGACCGCGCCGGGTTACGGCGGGCAGACCGGCCAGTCCGGCCAGACCGCGTACGGGGTGCCCACCCAGCCGGCCCCGGCCGACGACCTGCCCACCGGGCAGCCGCTGTGGGGCGACCGCGAGTACCGGCCCGCCCACGTCGAGCAGCCGATCACCGACCCCACCGGCGGCGGGGCGCCGTCGGGCTACGTGTCGTCGCCGCCCCCGGGCGCCGGGTCGGTGCAGCACTTCCACGCGCCGACCCAGCCGACGCCGTCGGGCGGCATCCCCGCCCAGACCGGCTACGGCGCGGCGGCCTCGGCCGCGCCCACCTCGGCCCCGCCGGTGTCGGGCGTGCCGTTCTCCGCCCCGCCGGTCTCGGGCATTCCGTCCTCGGCGCCGCCGGTGTCCGGCATTCCGTCCTCCGGGCGGTCCGGTGTCGTCTACGGGGCCGGCGCCGCGCCGGTGTCGTCGATGCCGGCCATCGACGCCCCGGTCTCCGGCGTGCCGGTCAGCGGCCCGGCCGGCCCCGCCTATCCCGTGACCGGCGCACCGGTGTCACCGGTCTCGCCGGCCGCGGCCCCGGTGTCGCCGGGCGCCGCCCCGCTCGCCGGATATTCGGCGTCGCCCGTGGCCACGCCGAAGCCCCCGGTCTCCCCCGACGACCCGGTCGTCGCCCCGCCGAAGCCGCCCGTCGTCGACCCGGGCGGCGGCGGCAAGCGCCGCGGCGCGCTCATCGCCGCCCTGGTCGCGTTGGTGGTGCTCATCGGCGGCGGCGCCTGGGCCTGGACGGCGCTGCGCGACACGAGCACCGACGGCGGCGAGCAGACCCCCGACCCGATCGGCGCCTGGACCAAGCTGCCCGACGTGCCGACCGAGCTCAACGGCAACGCGACCGGCATCGAGGGCGCCGGCGCGGCGGTGGTGAAGAACAAGCTGTACGTGATCGGCGGCTTCACCGCGCAGGACCCGCGCCAGCAGATCAACTCGGTCTGGGTGTACGACCTGAGCCAGGGCGACACCGGCAAATGGGAGAAGGGCCCGGACCTGCCGAAGCCGCTGAGCCACATGGCCGTCGTGGTCGACCGCAACGCCGCGCTGTGGGTGCTCGGCGGCTGGGCCTCCGACGGCGCCACCGCGCAAGTGATGCAGCTCAGCTCGGACGGCCTCTACTGGGACCAGAAGGCGCCGCTGCCCGAGGCCCGCCAGACGGGCGCCGCCGTCTTCGACGGCAGCGGCATCATCTACGCGGGCGGCACGACCAAGGACGGTGTCGCCACCGACACGATCTTCGCCGTCAACAAGGCCGGTGACGGCTGGGACACCATCGGCAGCCTGCAGCACCCGCGCGAGAAGCTGGCCGCGGTGAGCGACGGCGCCGGCAACGTGCTGTTCATCGGCGGCATCTACAAGAAGCAGGAACTGGTCTACGACGACGTCGAGGCGCTCTCCGAGCGCAAGCCGAAGGGCACCGACCTCAAGCTCGACCACCCGCGCGAGGGCCCGGCCGGCGTCAACATCCAGGGCATCGGCCTGTGCGTGCTGGGCGGCAACAACGGCAACACGGAGTACTTCGACTGGTGGTGCCAGGACGCGTCGAAGACCCCGCTGCTGCCGAAGCTGCAGATGCCCCGCTCGGGCATCGCCCTGGCCACGGCGGGCGGCGCGGTGTACGCGATCGGCGGCTACAACGGCGCCAAGAACCTCCACGGCACGAGCACGGTCGAGGTCTTCCGCCCGAACAAGTAGCAACGGCATCGAGCGGCGCCCGAGCCAGCCTCGGGCGCCCCGCCGCCGCACGCCCCGCCGGCCTCGCCTCGCCGCCGCGCGCCCCGCCTGCCTTGCCTCGCCGCCGGCGCCGAGCCCGGGCGATGCTGACTGCCACAGCCCACACCGCAGACCAGCCATACCACCGCCCGCGCC
>NZ_JBEXCY010000041.1:12269-68952 GCF_040605515.1 Dactylosporangium sp. NPDC005572
ACCCAGCCCGCACCACCGCCCGCGCCACCCAGCCCGCACCACCGCCCGCGCCACCCAGCCCGCACCACCGCCCGCGCCACCGCCCAGCACGCACCGCCACCCGCGCCACCCAGCCCGCGCCGCCACCCAGCCCGCGCTGCCACCCGCGCCACCCAGCCCGCACCGCCACCCAGCCCGCACCGCCACCCAGCCCGCGCCGCCGCCCGGCACGCACCGCCGCCCGCGTTGAGCGACGCTCACTGACCCGACGCCACCGCAGCCCCGGGCCGAACACCGCGCCTTGCCGCCGCCGCACTTTGCCGACCGTCCGCCGCGCGGGCCGAGCATCGCGGCCACCGGGCAGCACCCAGCCGACCTTCGTGGCCGGCCTCCGGGAGGCAGCGTCGCCTGTCTCGGCGCGAAGCTGGGGCGGCGTCGCCCATGATCATGGGAAACATCTGGTTGTCATAGCAGCCATGTGTTTCCCAGGATCATGGGCCGCCCGGTCGTTCGGGTCCCTTCTCATGGGGAGAGGGCGCCGACCTGCTTGACGTGGCGGAGGGTCGGGGCCGTCTCCACGCGTTCGACGCCCTGGAGAGGGCCGACCCGGCGGGTCAGGTACTCGTACAGGGCGTGCATGTCGGGGCAGATCACCGTTGCGAACAGGTTCGTCTCGCCCGTGGTCGCCACCGCGAACACCACCTCGTGGTGGCTCGCCAGGGCCTGGCCCACCGTCGCCAGGTGTGCCGGGGCGACCGTGAGCCACAGCATGACGCGCACCGGGTAGCCGAACAGGGACGGGTCCATCTCCACGTCGAAGAACAGGGCGCCCGTCCGGCGCAGCTGGTCCAGGCGGCGGCGGACCGTGGACTCCGACCAGCCCGTGGCCCGGGCCAGCTCCGGGTGGCCGAGGCGGCCGTCGCGGTTCAGGGCGGCCAGCAGCGGGCGGTCCGACGGGAGGAGCTCAGCGCCGTCCTGCAGCGGGACCCCGGCGCGCAGCGCGGCGATCTCGTCCGCGGTGAGCGACGAGTCGCGGGCCTCGCCGCCGACCGGGCCGCCGGCGAAGTGGTGGATCAGGCAGTGGGCGCGGACGGCGACCACCCGCGGGGTGCGCGGGAGCTTCTGGAGGAGCAGCTGCTCGCGGTCCGCCGGGTCGGGGTTCTGGATGTGGCAGGTGACCTCGGTACCGCCGGATGCGAGGGTGACCCACGACGTGTCCGGGCGGCGGGCCAGCGCGTCGGCGATGGCGGCCGCGCTGTCCGGGGTCGCCTGGAGGCGGATCATCCACATGTCGTAGCCGAGACGCACGCCGTCCGGCAGGCCCGCCACGCGCAGGCCGGCGTCGGTGCGCAGGCGGCGGTACCGGCGCGCCACCGTCTGGTCGGAGACGCCGAGGACGGCGGCGAGCGTGCTGAACGGGATGCGGCCGTCGATGCGCAGGGCGTCGGTGATGCGGTGGTCGAGCGTGTCGAGTTCCACCACCACAACGTAACTCGTGTCGGAATCCGGCAGGGCCAGGCTCGTAGCTATGGCCTGACCGCCGGAGCAGGCACCTTCGACGGCATGCGCAAATGGTTTCCCCTGATCGCGGTGTCGATCGGTACGTTCATGCTGCTCGTCGACGTCACGATCGTGGTCGTGGCCCTTCCGGCGCTCGCCGCCGACCTCGGTGCCACCCCGGAGGGCCTGCAGTGGGTGCTCGACGGCTACGCCCTCGCGCTGGCCGCGCTGGTGCTGGGCGCCGGGGCGCTCGCCGACCGGCACGGCCGCAAGCGGCTGTACCTCGCCGGGACCGCCCTGTTCGCCGTCGCGTCGCTGGCGTGCGCGCTCGCGCCGAACGCCGGGCTGCTGGTCGCGGCGCGGTTCGTGCAGGGCGTCGGCGGCGCGGCGATGTTCGCGACGACGGTCGCGATCCTCAGCGTCGCGTACCACGGCCGCGACCGCGGCGTCGCGTTCGGCGTGTGGGGCGCGGTCAACGGCGCCGCCGCGGCGGCCGGCCCGATCGCCGGCGGCCTGCTCACCGAGCACCTGAGCTGGCACTGGATCTTCCTGGTCAACCTCCCGGTGAGCCTGCTGGCGATCTGGTTCACGGTCCGTGGCGTCACCGAGTCGCGCGGCCGCGCCGGCGCCCGCTTCGACCTGCCGGGCACGCTGACGTTCACCCTGGCCGCGGGCGCGGTCACGTTCGGCCTGATCCGCGGCGGCGAGGCCGGCTGGACCGCGCCGCTGACGCTGTCGGCGTTCGCGGTGAGCGCCGTGGCCCTCGTGGTCTTCGTCGTCGTCGAACGCGCCGGCGACCACCCGATGCTGGACCTGCGCCTGCTCACCCAGCGCTCCTTCGCGATCCTGATGGTGGCGGCGGTACTGGCGCAGGCCGCGGCGTTCGCGTACCTGCCGTTCACGACGGTGTGGCTGCAGCAGTTCCTCGGGAACGGCCCGGTGGACGCGGGCCTGCTCGGCGCCCTGCCGATGAGTGCCGCGGCCTTCGTGGCGGGTGCGTTCGCCGGCCGGTTCCTCCAGCGCGTCGACCCGCGCTGGACGATCGGCGCCGGCCTGCTGCTCGTCGCGGCCGGCGACCTGCTCCAGGCGCGCCTCGACGCGGCGAGCGACGGCACCGCCCTCATCCCCGGCCTGATCCTCGTCGGCCTGGGCGTCTCGGCGGTGCTGCCGACGCTGGCCTCGGCGGCCCTGTCCGCCGTGCCGCATGAGCGCAGCGGCATGGCCGGGGGCGCGGTGAACACCTTCCGCCAGCTGGGGTTCGCGCTCGGCGTGGCGGTCTTCGGCGCCGTCTTCAGCGACCGCCTGACGGGCGCGGCCGATCCGAGGGCGGCCGCCGCCGACGCGGTGAACCTGACGGTGACCGTGGCCGGCCTGACCGCGCTGGCGGCGGCGGCCCTGGTCCTGCTGTTCCTGCGCCGCCCGGCCCCGGCGACCCACGCGGCGACCCACACGGCCCCGGCGGGCGAGCGGCCGGCCGGCGAGACGGCGCAGGAGCCGGCCGCCGCGCACTAGCCGGCCGGGGCCTGCTCCCGGCCCACCGAGTGGGCGGGCGGGAGCGGCCGCAGGTCGGGCTCCACCCAGCCGGTCCGGGCGGCCGGGGAGGCGAGGGTGGAGGAGCGGTAGAAGCGGGCGAGGAGCCGCTTGTCCAGCAGCGCCGGGTTCCGCGCCAGGAACCCGGCGAAGTCCTCAGCAACATCCGAGGCGTGCACGGCGACCAGCTCCACCCAGGCCCGGCTGATCGTGACGTGGTACTTCTGCGGGACGCCCGCGTAGCGGGCCGTGCGCCGGATGCCCTCGCTCACCACGTCGATCGCCGCCGGCATGCCGGCCCGCCGGACCGCGAGCCAGGTCACGTGCACGTGCTCGCGGTGCCCGAACCGCTCGGCGCCCGCCATCACCTCGTCGAGCAGCGCGCCGAACTCGGGGGCCGTCACCGGTTGGCCTCGGTCAGGGCGGCCAGCACCGTGAGCGCCGCGGCCAGGGTCTCCGGCGGCAGGCCGGCCAGGGCCCGCCGCTCCAGCTTGTCCATCGCGGCCCGCACCTGGGCGGCGGTCTCGGCGCCGGCCTCGGTCAGCTCGATCTGCACCGATCGGCGGTCGCCCGGGCGGATCGCCCGGGTGATCAGGCCGCGGCGCTCCAGGCGGTCCAGGATGCCGGTCAGCGTGGTCGGCCGGGTGCCGACGTCGGCGCCCAGCCGGGAGACGGTCCGGGGTGCGCCGTCGGCCAGGTTGGCCAGCGCGTTCAGGTCGGACGGGGTCAGGTCCAGGTCGACCAGGTCGGCGGTGAGCGACTGCAGGGTCGCATGGGTGGCGCGTTGCAGCTCAAGTATCACGGTTTCGGACTATACGGTTCCGTACTATTGCCCGCCAGCGAGTTTCGCCTCGACCCAGGCGTCGTCGAGGTGCTCGGCGTACGGGCCGCCGGGTGGGTCGACGACCCAGACGTGCATCATCTCGGCGGCGGTGACGGAGATGGTCAGGGGCGGGCAGCCGCCGTACGGGGAGACCACGCCGAAGCCCGGGGGCAGCAGGCCGACGCAGACGTCGTGCGCGTGCCAGCGGGTGGTCGCGCCGCCGATCGCCGGGCCGGGCGCGCCCGCCACCGGGACCTGGTACACCACGCCCAGCAGCAGGGCGCGGTCGCCGCGCACGGCGTAGACCAGCTGCTCCGGGGCCTGCGGGTCCAGCGTGCGGCCGTCGGCCTGGTGGGCCTTGTGGTCGAAGTGGACCTGCGGGCCCTCCGCCGGGCCGGCCGGGCGGTAGCCGGCGGCGAGGGCCGCGGCCAGGTCCCGGTAGGGCGCCGTCGCGGCCCGGGTCCGCTCGGCCAGGTCGCGGGCCGCCGCCAGCTGGGCCGCGGTCGGTGGCGGGCCGGCCTCCCGCTGTACGACGCCGGCCTGGAGGCGGTCGGGGCCGTGGTGGTCGTGGCGGGCGAAGCCGACCAGCCACATCGCGGTGCCGAACAGCATGACGACGAGGACCGTCGCGGCCCGGGCGGCGAACCGGCGGGCCGCCAGCGAGAGCGCGGTCAGCTGCAGGATCGCGGCGGCCATGCCGACCTGGTCGGGTCCGACGGGGCCGCGGGCGGCCCACCCGCAGTACACGATGAGGACGATCGGCGTCGTGAAGGCCAGGCCGCGCCGCCAGGCCCGCCCGCGGACGGCCCGCAGCGCCAGCCACCCCTCCACCAGGGCGGCGGCCGCGAGGAGCGGGGACATCGTGAGGTGGAGCGCGGCGACCGCGCCGAGCACGGCGGCCGCCGTGCGGGTCAGCGGATCGGCCGCGCGCCAGCCGTCCCGCAGCCGCAGCGCCCACGCCTGGCCCAGGCCGGCGTGGCCGGCGACGATGCGCGCGGCCTGCCCGGCGAGCAGCGGCGCCACCAGCAGCGCGGCCAGCGCGGCGCGGTGCTCGGGGGCGATGCCCGGCCAGAAGTCGTTCATCGGGCGACCGGAGCCGGGGCGGCCAGGAGGCGCAGCGTGAGGGCCAGGACCACCGCGGGGAGGGCGATCGTGGTCAGGACGGCGGTCAGGTTCACCGTCGAGCCGAGCTGGGGCAGGAGGGCGGCCACCTGCTGGAGCCAGAAGCCGCACAGGGCCAGGCCCTCGACGGCGAGGACGGTCCACAGGGCCCAGCGGCGGGGCACCAGCGCGGCCAGGGTGAACAGGGCTGCGGCGGAGAGGGCGGGGACCACGGCGTACGCGGGGTTGAAGGCCATCAGTGCCACCAGGCCGAGCGTCGCGGTCAGGGCGAAGGCAGCCTGCAGGACCAGCAGCGACCGCACGATGGCTGCCATGACGACCAGCGTGGGCGCCGTCGATGAGACCGCCGTGAGCCGTTCCTAAGAGGTCGATGAGAGCCCGGCGACCGGCAGGTCGACGACGAACGAGGCGCCGCCCCGGGCGTTGTTCGCGGCCAGGATGGTGCCGTCGTGCGCCCGCACGATCGACAGGGCGATGGCCAGGCCCAGGCCGGCGCCGGCGCCGCTGCGGGACTCGTCGGCGCGGTGGAAGCGCTCGAAGATGTGGCGCTCGGCGCCGGGCGGGATGCCGGGGCCGTCGTCGGCGACGTTGAGCTGGGTCGACGGGCCGCGCTGGGTGACGGTGACCCAGACGTTGCCGCCGTCCGGGGCGTACTTGACGGCGTTGTCGACGAGGATCCAGACCAGCTGCGCGAGGGCGTCCGCCGCGCCCCGGACCGGCGGGGCGGGGGTGAGCGCGCAGTGGATCTCCCGCGCCGGGTGCAGCGTGCGCGCCTGCCGGCACACGTCGTCGACGAGGGCGCCGAGATCGACGGAGGCCATCGCCGGGAGCTGCCCGGCATCGGCGCGGGCCAATGTCAGCAGCTGCTCGACGAGCCGGCTCATGCGGGCGCTCTCGCCCTCGATGTCGCGCAGCGCCGCGTCCCGGTCCGCCTCGGCCGCGTCGGGGTGGCGCAGCAGGAAGCCGGCGTTGTTGCGCACGGTGGTGAGCGGGGTGCGCAGCTCGTGCGACGCGTCGGCGACGAACCGGCGCTGGGCGGCGAGGCTGCCCTGGAGCCGGTCCATCATCGCGTTGAAGGCGGTGGTGAGGCGGCCGACCTCGTCGCCGGCCGGCGCCGGGGGCAGCCGCCGGGACGGGTCGGCGCCGACCTCGCCGACCAGCGTCGTGAGCTGCCGCAGCGGGCGCAGCGCGCGGCCGGTGACGAGCCAGGTCGCGCCGGCGGCGGCGAGGAAGGCGAGCACCGCGTAGACGCACACGAGCACGAACAGCCCCCGCCGGTCGTCGCGGACCCGCTGGGTGGTCTGCATGGCGGCGACGTACCCGCCGTTCACCGGCCGGACGGCGACCCGCACCGGCACCCCGGGCGCGACGGCGACGGTGCTGCGGTCGGCCGACCGGGCGACGCGCGGGATGCTGCCGTCGATGTGGCCCGTGCTGTACAGCGGGCGCCCGGAGCTGTCGTAGACCGCGATCACGATGTCACTCGCGGTGCGCAGGTCGAGCGCGGCCGGGGCCGGCTTACCGGACAAGCCTGAGATGTCGGAAAGGCCCGGCACCGCGGCCTCCGCCCGCGCCGCCAGCGCGGTGTCCTGCGTGGCGCTCGCACCCGCCGCGAGCAGCAGGAACACCGCCGTGCAGAAGGCGCCCAGCACCAGGCTCACGACCACCAGGCCGAACAGGGTGACGCGCAGGCGGATGGTCACCGCAGCACGTACCCCACGCCGCGGACCGTGTGCAGCAGCCGGGGCTCGCCGCCCGACTCCAGCTTGGCCCGCAGGTAGCCGACGTAGACGTCGACCACGTTGCTCGCGGTCGCCGCCGGCAGGCCCCACACCGCGGCCAGCAGGGCGGCGCGGCGCAGGACCTGCCGCGGGTGGCGCAGGAAGTGCTCCAGCAGCGCGAACTCCTGCGCGGTCAGGTCGACCGGGCGCGGGCCGCGGCGGCACTCGTGGGCGGAGCGGTCCAGGACCAGGTCGGCGAACGACAGCACGTCGGACGCGGGGACGCGGCGCAGCAGGGCGCGGACCCGGGCGAGCAGCTCGTCGTAGTCGAACGGCTTGACCAGGTAGTCGTCGGCGCCGGTGTCCAGGCCGGCGACGCGGTCCGCCGGGGCGTCGCGGGCGGTGAGCATGAGCACCAGCGGGCCGCCGCCCGACGCGCGCAGGCGCCGGCAGACGGCCAGGCCGTCCAGCCCGGGCAGCATGCGGTCGAGGACGACCAGGTCGACCGGGCCGGCGGCCGCGGCGTCCAGGGCGGCCGGGCCGTCGTGGGCGAGCGTCACGCGGTACCCCTCGTATCGCAGCGCCCGGCCGACCGAGGCGGCGATCGGCTCGTCGTCGTCCACGACCAGTACGTGCACCACGCGGCCACGCTATCGGACGCAGGCCAGCCCGCCGCCTGCGGTCGTCCGGACGACCTAGCCCCCCTCGTCCGCCCGGCCACGGCAAACGTGGGGTGATCATCGATACGATCCTCGTCGATGAGCGTGCGCGGGGCACGCCACGAGGGTCGGGAGGCCGGGTTGGTGGAGCGGATTCGCGTCCGGTTCGAGGGGGACGGCGCCGGCACCGGCGAGCTCGCGTGGGGCCAGCAGCAGGTCTGGCAGGCGATGACGGAGCTCGGGACATCGATGGCGATGGGCGGCGTCGTGCCGGTCCTGGACGGCCGGACGGTGCGGGACTTCGCCGAGGAGCTGCGATTTTTCCTGAGTCGGTACGGCGGGATGCGCGCACTGCTGCGCTTCGGCCCCGACGGGGCCGTCACCCAGGAGGTGTTCGGCAGCGGCGAGGCCACGCTGGAGGTCCACGACGCCGCGCCGTCCGAGGACCCGGCCACGGTCGCCGCCGACCTGCTGGCCGCCTGGCGGAGCCGGATCTTCGACTACGCGAACGAGTGGCCGATCCGGATGGCGGTGGTCCGCGCCGCCGGCGCGGTGACGCACGTGGTGGTGCTCGTGTGCCACCTGGCGACCGACGGGGCCGGCCTGGCGACGATGATCCGCGAGCTGGGCGAGCGCGACCCGGCGACCGGTCAGCCCGCCGCGCCCCACGCCGGGATGCAGCCGCTGGACCTGGTCGCCACCCAGGCGTCGCGGCCGGCGCAGCGGCAGTCGGACAACGCGCTGCGGTACTGGGAGGGCCACCTGCGCTCCATACCGGCCCGCCGCTTCACGTCCCACGGCGAGCGCCCCGGCCCCCGGTTCCGCCGGGTCGTCTGGCAGTCGCGCGCGCTGCACCTGGCCGCCGACCGCGTGGCCGCCGCCCTCGGCACCGACCCGGGCTCGGTCCTGCTGGCCGCGTTCGCGATGGCGTTCGGCCGGGTGACGGGCGCCAGCCCGTTCGTGACCCAGGTGATCGTCGGCAACCGCTTCCGCCCCGGCCTGGCCGACGTGGTGAGCCCCCTGGCCCAGAACGGCCTGGTGGTGATCGACGTCGCCGGCGCCACCGCCGCCGAGGCGGTCGAGCGGGCCCGCCAGGCGTCGATGAGCGCCTCGAAGTACGCGTACTACGCCCCGGGCCCGCGCGCCGCGCTCATCGAGCGGGTGTCCCGCGAGCGCGGCGAGCCGGTCGCCCTGGGCGTCCTGTGGAACGACCGCCGCGGCAACGTGCCCCCCGCGGCCGCCCCCGACGAGCTCCCGGAGGCGTCCCGGGTCGTCGACGAGCAGGCGCTCCCGTTCTTCAACGAGGAGCTGATGCTCAACGTGGACGACGTCCCGGACACGACCCAGATCACCACGGAGATCGACACCTGGTCACTCCCGATCGAGGACCTGTACGCCCTGCTGGGCGAGATGGAGACCTTCACCGTGGCGGCCGCCGGCCAGCCGGCCACCGCCTCCACGACGGCGCCGGTCGGCTGACTCAGAGCCGCAGCCCGTATGCGGCGATGATCGCTCGGGCCAGGTCGGGTTCCTGGTCCGCATGGAGATGTCCGATCAGGCGCCCCAGATCCGCATGCGGCACGGTCTCGACGTTGTCGCACGATACGACGGACGGGCGCTCAAGACCGTTCCGTGGCCCGAGAGCGACCTCGGATGACAACCCACGAATGTTTGTCGTGATCGGCGCGACCGTGATCCGCCGCAGGTGCGGCCGGATCGCCGCCCGAGTCAGGACGAGCACCGGCCTGACCTTGTCCATTTGCAGGAGATGGATGGGCCGCATCAGTCGATGTCCATGGGTTGCCGCACAGCCCAGGCCGCCATGCCGTCGAAGTCGTCCGGATCGTCACCCTGAAGCGCGGCGTAGATCCGTGCGTCCTTCTCCGCAATGTGCTCTTGGCGGTCACGCTCCAGCGCACGGAGCACCACCGCTGCCCGGCTCCGGGCCGCACCCGAGGCAACCAAGGCGTCCACGTACTCGATGAGCTCATCCGGCAGGCGAACGGCGATCTGCGTCGTCATACCGAAATGGTATCGGGGTGGGATGTAAGACGGTAGCGAAGTCATGTCCTTAACCTATGGGCCATGTGGCCCTAATAGCAAGTCGTGTGTGGTGGGTGATCGGGAGCGGGCAAGATGGCTGCATGGACGTCACGTGGTGGGGGCACGCTACCTGCGCCATCCGGGATCGGGGGACCACCGTCCTCACCGATCCCGTGTTGCGGAACCGGCTCGCGCACCTGTACCGGCGGCGGGGGGCGCGGCCCGTGCTCGGCGCGGCGCCCGACGCCGTCGTGATCTCGCACCTGCACGGGGACCACTGTGATCTTCCCTCGCTGCGGATGCTGCCGGTGACCACCACGCTGATCGTGCCCAAGGGGGCCGGGGCGTTCGTCTCGGCGCGGACCGGGGGTGGGCGGCCGGTCGTCGAGCTCGCGCCCGGGGACGAGACCAGCGTCGGGTCGCTCACCGTGCGGGCCGTGCCGGCCAACCACGACGGCGGGCGGACGCCGAAGTCACGCGTCCGGGCGATCGCGGTCGGGTACGTGGTGCAGGGCAGCCGGTCGGCCTGGTTCGGCGGGGACACCGGGCTGTTCGACGAGATGCAGGACATCGGGCCGGTCGACCTGGCGCTCGTGCCCGTGTGGGGGTGGGGCTGGACGCTCGGGCCGGGGCACCTCGACCCCGCGGGGGCGGCCGAGGCGATGCGGCGGGTCGGGCCGGCCCGGGCGGTGCCGATCCACTGGGGCACGCTGTGGCCGATGGGGTGCGCGCGGGTCCGGCCGGACCGGTTCCTGCGGCCGGGCGACGAGTTCGCCGCGTTCACCGCCGAGGCCGCGCCGCGGACCGTCGTCGACGTGCTGGCGCCGGGCGAGCGGCTGTCCCTCACGGAGAAGCCCGCGAACAACCCGGCCGCGAACAAGCCGGCCGCGAACAAGCCGGCCGCGGAGAAGCCGGCCGCGGAGAAGCCGGCCGCGGAGAAGCCCGCCGCGGTCAAGCCGGCCGTGAACAACCCGGGCGCAGGCAGATCGGCCGCGGGAACAACGGCCGGGGACAAGCCGTCGGGGCCGGCCGCGTGACCACGTTCGAGCAACTGGTCGCGGGGCTCGCCGTGCTCTTCGGGATCGTGGCCGCCGGGTCGACCGTGCCGGTGCTGCCGACCGGGGCGGCAGTGAGCGCCACCGCCGTCGTGGCCGCGCACCGCAGCCCGCTCGCGCTGCTCGCCGTGGTCGCAGTCGGTGCGATCGGGGCCTACTGCGGCGACGCCGTCACGTTCGCCGTCTGCCGGGCCGGCGGGGAGGCGCTGACCCGGCGGCTGCGGATGCTGCGCCAGCCGCTGCGGCTCACCGAGTCGATCCGCGAGCGGCTGCACCGCCGGCCGGTGACGGCGCTGCTCGTGTCGCGGCTGGTGCCCGGCGGGCGGATCCCGGTGCTGCTGACGGCGGCGATCGTCGGGCTGTCCTGGCGGGCCTTCATCGTCTCGAACGTCGCCGCGTGCGCCCTGTGGTCGGCGACCTACGCGGCGATCGGGCTGCTCGGCCGCAGCGTCTTCCCGCAGCCGTGGCAGGGCGTGGTCGCCGCGATCGTCATCGTGCTGGTCGTCACGCAGGCGGCGGGCTGGGTCCGCAGCCGCCGCGAGGCCCGTCTCCCGAGCGACGTGACGTGACCCTAGGCCAGAGCGCCTAGGCCACCGCCTCCACGTAGATCGACTCGTCGTTGCGCAGCACCTGGTCGAGGTCGGCGACGTCCTGGCGGGCGCCCTCGCGGTAGGCGCGCACGGTGATCGCCTCGTCGGCGAAGCCGGCCGACGTCAGGGCGTGGCGCAGCTCGGCCTCGTCGTAGAGCCAGCGGTGGCCGTAGACGTAGAACAGCTGGTTGAACATGAACGCGCCGCGGGGCGGCATCGCGGGGGCGACGCCGGTGAGCGCGCGGTTCATCCGGCGGCGGTGCTTGCCGAAGAATCCGTCGCCGTTGACGTAGCTCTCGCAGTACACCTTGAGATCCGGGGTCGTCAGGCGGAGCAGGCCGCCCGGGCGGAGGATCCGCCGCACCTCGGTCAGCCAGGCGATGCCGACCGCGAGCGACACGTGCTCGACCAGGTGCTCGGCGAACACCCAGTCGACGGCAGCGTCGTCGACCGGCAGCGGCCCGGCGATGTCCATCTCGGCGAAGTACGCGGCGTCGTCGACCCGGTAGACGTGGCCGGGCTCGGTGCGGGTGCCGCTCGCGTCGGTCAGCGACACGAGGTCGGTGCCGAGGGCCTGCGGGTGAGCGGTCTTGAAGGCGGCGAATTCGACGCCGGTGATCCCCAGCCCGGCGAGGTGCCCGGCGGTCAGGCGGGGCGCCGACAGCACCGTGGAGATCTTCTCCACCTTCGCGAGGTCCTCGGTGAAGAGGTCGACGGTGGCCGCGAGCTCCTGCGGATCTTCCCAGTTCCAGGGGCGATCGGCGATCATGGCGGCCCATCCCTTCGCGACGTGGAAAAAGTATCCAACCACGTCGAATGGTGATCCACAAGGGACGGTCGGCGCAGCCCGAGGTCGTCCAGCCAGCGCAGCAGCTGGCGGTGGATCGCGACCGGGCCGACCGGCGCGGGGTCGTCGACCGGCCAGTCGGCCGGGTGGACGAGCACGGCCTCGGTCTGCCAGCCGCCGATCCCGCCGTGCGAGCCGACGAGCTCCTCGAACGCGGCCACCTCCTCGGTGCCGCTGTCGACCCGGCTGACCAGCACCAGGTCGCCGACGTGCGCGGTGCGCTGGTGGGCGAGCAGGTCGGCCGCGGCGTGCGGCCCGTACGGCAGCAGCGGGTCGGCCCCGTCGATCGTGCCGTCGCGCAGCCGGTGCCGGCCGCCGGCCCCGATCGCGACCGGGCCGTCGGTGGCGGACTGCCCGACGACCAGTCCGATGCCGGGGTGCTTGGCCAGGCCGTCGATCAGCCCGGGGCGCTCCTCCTCGATCTGATCAAGATCGGCCCGGCCCGGGACGCCGGTGAGGTACAGCATGGCGAGGTTCCCCGACACGACGGTCACCACCTCACCGCTCGGGCCGGCGGTCACCGGGCCGCACGAGCGGGTCTGGTTGGAGACGCCGGCGAGCAGCGCGTTCGCCCGGCCCCAGTCCTCGTCGTTGGTCCCGCCCTGCACCGCGGTGGTCACGCCGCCGGCGAGGTCGTCCACGAGGCGTTCGAGGGTCACGCCGTACCGCTGGGAGAACGTCGCCCCCTGGCTCTGCCCGTGGTCGGAGAGTACGACGATCTCGTACCGCCGCCCGGCCACCTTCGCCAGCCGGTGCAGGGTGCCGAGCACCCGGTCGAGTCCTTCGAGCGTCTGCATCGCCTCCGGCCGCAGCGGCCCGGCGTGGTGCGCGACCTCGTCGTAGTCGACGAAGTCGCAGAAGATCACCGGCGTGCCCTTGCTCATCTGCTCGGCGATCAGCGAGACGTTGAGGTCGCGCAGCAGCACGTTGGTGACCGCCCGCAGGGCGACGTACGCCGCCGTGCGCGGCACCCTGGGGTACACGTTGCGAAACCGCTGGCGGCGCGCCTGCTGGATCTCCTTGAGCATCTCGCCGACGGACAGCACGAGCGCGCGGGCGAAGCCGTAGGGGCTCGCGACGAAGGCCAGGTAGCCGCGCGCCGACCGGCCGGGCAGGGCGGCGTTGCTGAACGTGAGCAGGCTCGTGGGCGCGTCACCGTTGAACACGTTGCTGATGCTGGCCCCGCCGTCGGCGAGCAGGCCCCGGCCGGTCGAGATGCGGGCCTCGACGTCGGCGGCGTCCTTCGGGCGGTTGGTGACGACGAGCCGGCCCTGCTCCTTCTCGTACCACCGGAAGGCCGGGATCTGGCCCTCCGACCCGTGCAGGATGCCGGCCTGGCTGGCGGGGGTGGTCGCGGGCATCCCGGTGTGCCAGGGCACGAGCGAGTGCGTGCCGGTGCGCAGCCACTTGCCGAGGTTGGGCAGGTTTCCGGCCTTGACCGCCCAGCTCAGCAGCGGCGCCGAGAGCCCGTCGACCTGCACGAAGAGCACGCCGGGCTCGGTCGCCGGCTCGTCATCGTGCCGGCGGGCCATCTGGCGCAGCGCCTGGCCGAGGAAGACGTCCTCGCTCCCCGCGTCGGCGAGCCAGTTGACCAGCGCGGTGAGGATCGCGGCGACCCAGCTGGCGACCCAGGCGTCGACGAAGCTGCCGACGCTCACCCCCTCGGTGACCTGGAGGGCGGTGAACATGACGACGGCCTGGATGACGACGCCGAGCAGCAGTACCCCCAGCCCCCCGACGACCACCGCCACCCCGAGCAGCACCAGCCGCATGAGGGTGCCGATGACGGCGAGCACCACGGTGAGCTCGACGAGCGCCGCCGGGCCGCCGCTGGCCGTCACGCCGGGCAGCAGCCAGAAGGTGGCGGCGAGGACGGCGAAGCTGGTGAGGCCGCTGCGCAGCAGGGACTTGCCCCACGCGACGGTGAGCCGCCAGTCACGCAGCAGGCGAGCCCCGAAGCGGATGCGCCGGGCCGCGACGGAGGCCGCCAGGGCGCGCATCGGCCTGGGGCTCACCTTGGGGCTCACTGCCCAAGATTACGTCTGTCCGGCCGGATGCCCCGATCACCGGCGAGGGTGACGTCGCACCCTCAGGCCGGGGTGAGCTCGGACTCGGCGGGTGCGGGCGCGGGCAGCGGCTGGGCGGCCAGGCCGAGCAGGTCGTTGACCGCCGCCGCGTACTGCTCCGCGGAGCGGGCGGTCTCGACCGCGGCCGCCCGGCGCTCCCCGGGCCGGACCGGCCGGGGCGCGGCGAGCCGCATCCGCAGCGTCCGCAGCTCCTCGAGGTGGCTGTCGAGCAGGTCGATGATGTCGTGGTGCATGGTGCGGCCTCCGGGCTGAGCACGGGGATGGGAGGCCGCCCCCGCACGGTGCGCGCGAGGGCGGACACATCGACCTACTTCTTCTTGTTCTTCTTCTTGCCCTTCTTGGACTTCTTCGCCATGGGAGCCTCCTTCCCCGCTTCACGGTAGCGATTTGTTTATCCGCCGTTCATGGTTTCGCCGGGCCTCGTTCACTGCAAAACTTGACCCATGGCCGGGAAACTGGAAGTGGAACGCAAGTACGAGGTACCCGCCGACTTCACCCTGCCGCCGCTCGCCGGGGTGGGCGGGGTCGCGTCGGTCGGCGACGCCGACGACCTGCGCCTCGACGCCACCTACTACGACACCCCGACGCTGCGGTTGGCCCGAGGACGGGTGACGCTGCGCCGGCGCACCGGCGGCCACGACGCCGGCTGGCACCTCAAGCGCCCCGCCGGCGGCGACCGCAGCGAGCTGCAGGTGCCCGCCACCAGCAGCCGGCAGACCAAACCCCCGGCGGCCGTCACCGCCCAGGTCCGCGCGCTGTCGCGCGGCGAGGCGCTGCAGCCCGTCGCCCGGATCCGCACGCACCGGATCGAGCGGGCGCTGCGGGCCGCCGACGGCAGCACCGTCGCGCTCGTCGCCGAGGACAGCGTGAACACCGAGTCGCTGCACGGCAGCCGGCCCGAGCGGCAGTGGCGGGAGCTGGAGATCGAGCTCGTCGACGGGTCCCGGTCGGCCCTCGACGACCTCGACGCCGCGCTGCGCGCCGCGGGCGCCCGGCCGGCGGCCAGCCCGTCCAAGCTGGCCCAGGCCCTCGGCGACGACTACCCGGCCGCCCCGCCGAGCCCGACGAAGCCCTCGCCCCTCGCCGTGTACGTGCGCGACCAGCGCGACGCGATCATCGAGCACGACCCCGGCGCGCGCGACGGCGAGGTCGAGTCGGTGCACAAGATGCGCGTCGCGACCCGGCGGCTGCGCTCCACGATCCGCTCGTTCGCCCCGCTGCTGCCGGCGGTCACCGACAGCGGGTGGGCGCTGGACCGGCTGCACGACGAGATCAAGTGGCTGACCGGCATTCTCGGCGAGGTCCGCGACGGCGACGTCATGGGCGAGCGGTTGACCACCGCGGTCGCCGCGGAGCCGCCGGAGCTGGTCCTCGGGCCGGTCGCGGCCCGCGTCGAACAGTTCCTCGCCGGGCGTACCGCGGCGGCCCGCGAGCGGCTCATCGCCGGGCTCGACAGCGAGCGGTACACCGGCCTGCTGGTGGAGCTGGACGCCTTCGTCGACGCCGCCGCGGGGCAGGTCGCCCGCAAGCAGCTCATGCGCCTGGCCCACCGGGCGCTGCGCCGTGCCGACCGCCGGCTGGCCGCCGCCGAGCACACCCCGCCGGACGCGCCGGCGCTGCCGGGCCACGCCACCCGCGACGAGCGGATGCACGAGGCGCGCAAGGCGTACAAGCGGGCGCGGTACGCGGCCGAGCTCGTCGCGCCCATCGCCGGCGCCAAGGCCACGAAGCTCGCCGACCGGCTCACCGACCTCCAGGACGTGCTCGGCGCCCACCAGGACTCGATCGTGACCGGCGAGCTGCTGCGCGAGCTGGCCGTGCAGGCCTACGCGGCCGGCGAGAACGCGTTCACGTACGGCCTGCTGCACGCCCGCCAGCACGAGCACGGCCTGCTCGTCCTGAACGACCTGCCGAAGGTCCGCCGCCGGGCGGCGAAGGCGGCCCGCAAGCTCTATTAGGCGTCGCGGGCGGGGTCCCGGACAACCTTCCGCGCACATGACAAGTGGTGCACGGGTTCGATACTGTTCGAAGTTCCTCGCCCCTTCGGACCCCGGGTTGACCCAGTGCAACTGCAGCTCCACCTCGAAGCATCCGGCGGCAGCCCCGCACCGGACATCGACACACTCCTCTCGCTGCAGCAGTGGCTGGTCGGCGAGCCGGGGCTCGTGCAGTCCGAGATAGGGCTGACGACCGAGGGCCGGCCGGGTGAGCTCGGCGCCGCGGTGGAGATCATCAGCCTGGTGCTCGGCACCGGCCTGTCGGTCGGGCAGCTGCTGCTGGCGATCTCGAACTGGCGCCGCGCCCGCCCGAAGGCACCGGCGGTCGTGCTCACCCGCACCGACCCCGACGGCGTCTCGGTGCGCATCGAGTCGTCCGACCCCGAGGCGGTCGCGGCCGCGGCCCGGGCGCTCGACGGCTGATGACGGATCCATGGCGGAAGTAGCCGATCCGCGGGCCTCGCGCGCCGTGCTGATCGGCGGCGCCCGCTACGGGGCGCTGCCCGAGGTGCCGGCCGTGACCCGCAACCTCGCCGGGCTGAGCGGGGTGCTCGCCGACGCCGACCTGTGGGGCCTGGCGCCCGAGCACTGCACGGTGCTCGCCGACCACGACGACCCGCGACTGGTCAGCCGGGAGCTGCGCCGGGCGGCCGACGAGGCCCAGCCGGAGGGCATGCTCGTCGTGTACTACGCCGGGCACGGCCTGGTCGACCCGGTCGACGGCAGCCTGGTGCTCGCGCTGCGGGACACGGATCCGGCGGTACCACATGAGGCCGGTCTGCCCTTCGAACACCTGCGGCGGGCGGTGGCCGGCAGCCGGGCCCGCCGGCGCCTGGTGATCCTGGACTGCTGCTACGCGGGCCGGGCGGCCGGGCACATGGCCGCCGGCGAGTCCGGCACCCAGGTCGTCGCCGACCAGGCCGGCACCGACGAGACCTGCCTGCTGGTCTCCGCGCCGCGCAACCGCACCGCCCAGGCCCCGCCCGGCGAGCCCTACACGGCGTTCACCGGCGAGCTGCTGCGGGTGCTGCGCGGCGGGCTGCCGGACCGGCCGGCCCTGCTCGACGTGCGCACCGTGTGGCGGGAGGTGACGGCGCGGCTGCGCGAGCGCGGGTTCGAGCTGCCCGAGCTGCGGGCCGGCAACGCCGGCGACGAGCTGGTGCTGGTGCGCAACGCGGCCCGCCACCACCGGGACCTGGTCGGCCGGATCGTGGTGGCGACCGCCGCCGTCGACGACCGCGACCTGCGCCAGGCGGTCGTGCTCATCCTGCGCCACGAGCGGGCCCGGGGCGCGGTCGGCGTGCGGATCAACGCGCCGACCAGCGCGCCGCTGCCGGCCGAGATCCAGAGCGGCTGGCGGCGGCTGCTCACCCCGCCCGCGGTGATCTTCGACGCCGGGCCGCTCAGCCGCGCCGAGGGGTTCATCGCGGTCGCCCGGCTGCGGCCCGACGTGGAGCCGCCGCTGCGGTACCGGATGGTCCGGGAACGGCTCGGGGTCGTCGCGCTGTCGGCCGAGCCGGAGCCGCTCACCCCGGTGATCGCCGGGCTGCGGTTGTTCTCCGGCTACCTCGGCTGGGGCCCTGAGCAGCTCGAGGCCGACATCGACGGCGGGCTGCTGCTGCTCAGCGACGCCGACGTGCGGGAGGTGCTGTCCAGCCGGCCCCGGGAGCTGTGGACCACCCTGCACGCACGCGCACGAGGGGACACCTGATGACGCTGCTCGACGAGATCGCCGGCGCGATCGGCCGCGGTGCGCAGATCACCCTGATCCTGGGCGCCGGGCTGACCCAGCCGGCGGTGCCCGGGCTCACCGGGATCGTCGAGCTCGCCGACCGGTACGCGGCCGGGCTCGGGGACGACGGGGAGCTCACCCAGGCGCTGCACCAGGCCCGGGAGGAGCTGGGGCCGCGGGCCGCGCCGATCGAGGTGTACCTCGCGTACCGGCGGGTCTTCACCGCCCGCCGCTCCCCCGGCGAGTTCGACGTGGTCGCCCAGCAGGCGGTCCTGGCCGGCTACCGGGCGCCGGACCTGGCCACCACGCCGCTGGCCACGCACGGCATCTGGCAGCGGGTCGACCTGCGCCTCGGCGAGCGGGTCGAGAACAGCCTCGACTGGTGGGAGCTGCCGCCGGGCGTGCGGGCGGTGGGTCGGCTGCTGGCCTGGCGCCCCGACGAGTTCGGCAACGGCGTCGTGCTCACCACCAACGTCGACCCGCTGGTCGAGGTCGCCGTCCGGCTCACCGGCCGCCAGGCGGTCAGCGTGCCGGTCGACGCGGCCGGCCGCCCCGACCGCCGACCGGAGGGCGACGGCACCGTCCAGGTCATCCACCTGCACGGGTTCTGGCGGCCGGTGAACGAGACCGACCGCTCGCCGCTGCTGCACGACCCGGCGCCGTCCGTCGAGTCCTTCGAGGCGTCCCGCGCGATCGCCGAGCTGATCACCGGCGACCGGGTCGTCGTGGTCGGGTACAGCGGCTGGGACGACGTCATCACCGGCGCGCTCCGGGCGGTCCGCGCGGTCCGGCCGGTCCGGGTGCTCTGGGCCCTGCAGGACGACGCTCCCCCGCCGGACCTGGCCGCGCGGGTCGGCGACCTGGTCACGTTCTACCCGGGCGTCGACGCCGACGAGCTGTTCACCGGCCTCGCCGACCGGCTCCAGGTGCCCGCGACCGTCCCGCGCCCCGATCCGCGCCGCCGGGTGCGGCACCTCGACTGGGAGCGGGAGCTCTTCTCGCAGCCCGGCAACGTCGTCCCCGACGGCGTGCTGCCGCTGCTGCGCCAGCTCGAGCGCCGGTACGGCTGGGGCGTCGACTGGGCCGGCGACCCGCAGCCCCCGCGCCTGCTGTTCTGGCCGGTCCGGCTGCGGGGCCGCGCGTCGCTCATCAACGCCGTCCAGGCCCTCGGCGCCGCCGCGCTCAGCGAGCGGGGCGTGCGGGTCGTAATCTGCCTCGACGACTTCGGCGTGACGGACCGCGCCGAGCTCGGCGCCGCCTTCGCGGACGACCTGCGCCGCTGGATGCGCCGCGTCGACCCGGCCGCCGGCCCGGCGGTCGTCTCGCTGCACGACTACATCGAGGACCCGCAGCGCGAGCCCAGCCTGCTCCGCCCGACCGACCCGTGGTCGGTGGCCCGGATCTTCTACGGCGAGCGCAACCCGTCGCTGTACAGCGTCCTCGCCGCGATCAAGGTCGTCCCGCACCTGGCCCTGCACGACCTGGAGCAGCACGCGGCCGCGATCGTGCAGACGCTGCTGAGCAAGGACGCGAACCGCCTGCTCACCCCGCTGACGACGTGGGCGTACCTCCACCACCTCCTGGAGACCGAGCCGGCCGCCGAGGTGATGGCGTACGCCGGGAGCGACGAGCGGCTGCTGTGGGAGCAGTTCCGGGAGCATTTCGGGCTGGGTGGCACATTGCTGTACAACCCGTACATCCGGCACCTCACCAACGAGTCCCGGATGGTGCGCTGGTCGACGCCGGCGGAGCTGCGGGAGTACCTGGCCTCGACCCGGGAGCTGCCCGGGTGGGGCGAGGAGGGCGGCTACGTGCACTGGCTGGTCCAGAACGCCTTCCTGCTGCCGCGCTACCTGACCCGCGCGGAGTTCCCGGAGCTCGGCGGCTACCGCCTGGACTCGTGGGTGGCCTTCGCGGCGGCCCTGGACAAGGGCGCCCCGGTGCTGGACCTGCTCGCGGAGGACGTCTCGGCCTTCTACCTCCCCGCACCCTCGTGACGCAGGTCGTCCGGCCCGTGCCAACCGGGCGTGCGGCAGGTAGCGTGATGAGCATGACGGTGCAGGCGTTACGGGCCGGCGGTGGGGTCGACCGCTGCCTGACGCTGCTGGGCGAGGAGCTGACCGCCTACATCGCGGGCGCGGCGAGCGTCGGCGAGTTCCAGCGGTGGCGGGCCGACCGCCGGCACCGCCGCGAGATCGAGGAGCGCCTGCGCGGCGCCGCCGACGTGGCCGAGACGTTCGCCCGGGCCAACCGGCTCGGCGCCGCCGCCGGCTGGCTGCGCGAGGTCGGCGCGGCCGGGGTGGCCGGCCGCTCCCCCGCCCGCCTGCTGCGCGAGGCGACGGGCGAGGCCGTCAAGCGCGTCGTCGACGCCGCCGAACGATTCACCCGGCGGTAACACCCGCCGCACCCCCGACCTGCTATGTATACGGGGTACGGGCGTGACACGCTGCTGGTATGCGGAGCGGCTCCCATGGCTGACCCTCTCCTCCTCGCGACCTCCCGCGACGACCTCGCGGGGGTGGTCGACCGGTTGCTCGCGACCGTGCGCGGCGGCAACTGGCCGCACGGTGCGCCGTACCGGCACGTGAACGGGTTCACGAAGATCGTCGCCGCGCTGTACGGCGACGGCTCCCGGCTGACGCTGCACTACTGGCCGGCCGCCCCCGGCGAGGCGCCCGACGTCTCCCGGCCGCACGACCACCGCTTCGCGTTCACCTCCGTGCTCCTCGGCGGGCGGCAGCACTTCGTCGAACTGGAGGAGCGCACCGCCGGCGGTGAGGCATGGACGCGGTTCACCTACCGGCCGTACCTCGGCGGCCGGGTCGCGCTCGTCGCGCGGACCGGCGACACGCTGCTGGTGCCGGTGCGGACCGTGGCGCGCCGGCCGCTCGCCGGGACGTACGCGACCACCTCCACGATCGTCCACCAGGCCGTGACCGAGCGGGACGCGCCCTGCGCGACGCTCGTGCTGCGCGGGCCGCGGGAGAAGACCCGGTCCCAGGTGTACTACCGGCCCGGCGAGCCGCCGCCGCACGGCGGGCTCCAGTTCGGCCGGCGGCTCGACCGGGCCGAGGTGCTCCGGCAGCTCGCCGACGTGGCGGCCATGGTGGGCTGATGCTGTCCGCCCGGTTCGAGCAGGCGCTGGCCTTCGCCGCCCGCCGGCACACCGGGCAGGTCCGCCACAACACGCACACGCCGTACGTCTCCCACCTCCTCGCGACCTGCGCGATCGTCCTCGAGGAGGGCGGCGACGAGACCACCGCGATCGGCGCGCTCCTGCACGACGTGCTGGAGGACCAGCCGACGTCGCGGGACGAGCTGCGGGAGGCGTTCGGCGACGACGTGTACCGCATCGTGCACGACTGCACCGACGCCGACGCCGACGAGCGGACCCGGCTGACCTGGTGGGAGCGCAAGCGGGCGCACCTGGGGCGGATGGGCGGGGCGCCGGACGCGTCGCTGCTCGTGATCGCGGCCGACAAGGTGTGCAGCCTGCAGTCCCTTGTGGACGACCTGCACCGGTTCGGCCCGGCGCTGTTCGCGACCAGCGCCCGCACCGCCGACGAACTGCTGTGGAACTACCGCGAGGTGCTCGGCCTGCTCGCCACCCGGCTCGGCGACCGGCCGGTGGTGGCCCGCCTGCGCCGCCTGGTCGCCGAGTTCACGGAGCTTGCCGTACCCCAGCCGCGGTGACAAGATTCGCGGGTGCGTCTCGACCTCTCCGGATTCGCGTCCTTCCGCGGCTCGCTGATCACCCCATACGACCCCGGCTACGAGGGCGCCCGGGTGCTGTTCAACACCCGCGTGCGCACCCGCCCGGCGCTGCTTGCCCGGTGCGCGGACGCGGACGACGTGGCGGCGGCGATCCGCTTCGCCCGCGAGCACGAGCTGCCGCTGTCGGTGCGCGGCGGCGGGCACCACGCGAGCGGACTGTCCCTTGTGGAGAACGGGGTGGTCGTCGACGTCGGCGGGATGCGGTCGATCGACTTCGACCCGGCCGCGCGCACGGTCACCGTCGGCCCCGGCGTGGGCTGGCGGGACATCGACCGGGTGACGTACGTCGAGCACTCCTTCACCGGCCCCGACGGCCTGGAGTACGGGCTGGCCGGCCCGGGCGGCGAGTGCCCGACGGTGAGCAACGCCGGCTACAGCCTGGGCGGCGGCTACGGCCCGCTCGGGCGCACGTACGGGCTCGGCTGCGACCACCTGGTCGAGGTGTCCATGGTGGACGCCGACGGCCGGCTGCTGCGCGCGTCGGAGACCGAGCACGCCGACCTGTTCTGGGCGCTGCGCGGCGCCGGCGGGGCCGGGTTCGGCGTCGTCACCTCGCTGACCTACCGGCTCAACCCGCTGCCGAAGACCGTCGTGGGCGGGATCGCGGCCTGGCCGCTGGACCGCGCGCTCGACGTCCTGCGCGCGTACCGCGACCTCTACCACGACCGCGCCGACGAGCGCCTGGCGCTGTGCCTGCTGCTCACCACCGAGCCCTACCCGGAGGGCGAGCCGGTCGTCGCGCTCTACGGCATGTACGTCGGCCCGCCGGAGGAGGCGGAGGAGGCGCTCGCCCCGATCCGCGCGCTCGGCGAGCCGATGTTCACGTCGTTCGGCGAGGTGTCGTACTTCGACCTCATGCAGGGCATGGGCGAGGAGATCGTCTACGGCCTCCAGTCGAAGTGGCTCGGCGGGTACTTCGCGCCCGGCGGCTTCGACGAGCCGGCGTTCGCGAAGCTGGTCGACCACTTCCGGCGCAGCCCGTCGGGCTTCTCGATGGTGCGCTTCGACCTGCTCGCGGGCGGCGCGATCGCCCGGGTGCCGGCGGACGCGACGGCGTTCGCGCACCGCGACAGCCTGCACTACGTCTCGGTCATCGCGCAGTGGCAGGGCGACGAGGAGACCGACCTCAACGTCAGCTGGGTCGACGACTTCGCCGAGGACCTGCGCCCGCACCTGACCGGCGAGGTCTACCAGAACTACGCCGACCGCGACCTGACCGGCTGGGAGACCGCCTACCACGGCGCGAACTACCCCCGCCTCCAGCAGGTCAAGGCGGCCTACGACCCGCGGGACGTCTTCCACACCCCGCAGTCGATCCGCCTGCCGTAGGCCTTCGCCGGCGTCGGCCGCCTCCACGGCGTTCGACGATGCCGTCACGTGGTGGCGGCGGGGAAGGCCGCGGCGACGACGATCTCCTCCATCGCGCGCAGGCAGCCGGCCATGTCGTCGGGCGACAGGCGGTGGGTGTCGGCGCGGATGGTGAGGTCGATCGTGTCCGGCACCGGGTTCACGAGCAGGAAGCAGGTGGTGTCGGGGCTGTCGGAGCGGCGGCCCCAGCGCAGCCGGCCGCGGTCGAGCGCGCGGGTGACGTCGTCGGGCGTCACCGTCATGCCGTCCGGGAACGTTGCGAACGACCGGCGGCGGTCGCTGAAGTACGAACTCACGTCGATCGCGGCGCCGCGCTCGGTGCCGACCCGGTCGATCATCGCCCACAGCTCGCGGGGGTCGTAGTACGCGTGCAGGCCGGCGGACAGCTGGCTCTGGAACGCCGTGGCGACGACCTCGTCGAACGTCTCCCCGCTGGTGTCGATGACGCACAGCGCGCTCTGCGCGACGGGGGCGACCGTCTCGCGGAAGCCGGGCCGGAAGCGGTTGCTCACCAGCGTCCGCAGCACGGTGCGTGAATCGCCCGAGATCCGGGCGAGCGCGACCGCGTAGGCGGCGAGCAGCACCGTTCCACTGTGGACCTTCGTGCCGGCGGCGACCTCGTGCAGGGCGAGGTACGTCGCCGGTGAGTCGTAGCTGACGTCCCACCACCGCGGCTCGGCGGGCGCGGCCACCGGCGGGAAGCGCTCCGGCGGGATGGTGCGCAGGTGCTGCTCCCAGTGCCGCAGCGAGGCCGCCTGCTGCCGCCGGGCGGTCGCCCCCCGCTGCCGGCGCGCCTGCTCGAACGGCGGGACGCCCGGCACCTCGTCGGGGGGATCGGTCAGGTCGGCGGTCAGGGCCTCGATGCCGTAGCCGTCGAGGACCAGGTGCGTGTAGAGCGCGACGAACCAGGACGCCACCCCGTCCCGGCAGATCACCGCCCAGCGCACCGACCAGTCCTCGGCGGGGTCGAAGGGGGCGGTCTCCAGGCGCTCGCGGACCGCCTCGGCGACGGTCTCCGGGTCGCGGTCGCCGGCCTCGACGACCTCGAGGCAGACCTCGCCCCCGTCCGCGAGGGACTGGCGCGGCTCGCCGTCGGCGTCCGGCACGAAGCGGGTCCGCAGCGACTGGTGCCGGCTCATGACCCGGGCGAGCAGCGCGGCCAGCTCGTCCACGGTCTGCCCGTCGCGCAGCGGCATGGTGCCGCCGGCCCAGTCGGCCTCGCCGTTGATGCGCATGGATCCCCAGGCGGCCCGCTGGCCCCAGGTCAGTTCCTCGACGCCCGCGCCGTCGCCGGCGAACCGGACCGCGATGCGCTGCGCCGTTGCAGTGTCCAGCATGTGACCTCGTGTTCGGCCTCGTGTTCGGGAAGCGCTCGGGTTCGTGACGTGTTCGGTGGCGGCCGGCAGAGGTGTCCCTGGCCGGCCGCCGTTCGGTGATCCGGCTCAGAGCCGGGCGTTGCGCAAAGCGGCGTTCCGCAGAGCAGCGTTCTTCATGTCGCACCTCCCTCGCGTCGGGTCACCGGCAGGGTCCAGGAAAGGGTGGATCGACCGTTGTCATGGCGTTGAATCGTTTGGAGACTGACGGTCGTGGTGTCCTCCACCCGTCACGCGGCGACCTACCCGATCCGGCGGGCGCAGTCGCGGCGTTAGGACTCCGCGGCGAGCCTAACCACAGGAACCGCTCTGCCGAAAGGTCTTCGCATTGATCACTTCAAATCAGTAGATTCTTCGGTCCAATTCGGCGACGGTTTGCCCGATTTCTCGCGAACGCACTGAAACGCATTGAAAGCTGTCGTCGAGTTTGCTGAGTGGTTGACAGCCCGAACGGTGCGGGTGATGCTTTTGGCGGCCATTGATCGAAGTCGTTGCCAATGGCCTGTTGCCGCCTGCGGTGCGCCATTCATAACGCGCCGCGGATGGATTGGTTGATATGAGGAGGTGAACATGTCGAACGCCGCTTTGCGCGTGGTCTCCGGCCGCGTGGTCTCCGGCCGCGTCGTCTCCGGGCGCGTGGTGTCCGGGCGGGTCGTCTCGGGCCGTCGGGTCGTCTCGGGCTGAACCTCGTAGTCACCGCGGCCGACGCCGGCCGCACGCTGTATCGCCGCGGCCGGGCGCCGGCCGCACGGGTCACGGACCGCGCTCCCGCGGACCGTGGCGCTGATCACCGCGGCCGGGCTCCGGCCGCACCTTCCGCGCTGTGATCTCCCTCGGCTCGCAGCGCGGGTCACCCCCGTAGCCGGACGCATCCCCGTGCGTTCCGGGTGCGGGAGCGCGGGCGGCCGGGCGACAACCGCCGGCCGCCCGCGATCCGTTCCGTCCCTGGAGGCTGCCGTGCACGAGACGTATCCGGCCACCGTCGGCCAGCTGTCGGTGTGGCGCGACATCGAGAAGATGCCGCCGGAGCGGCGCTGGGAGGCGAACCTGGTGTTCGTCTGGGACCTGCCCGCCGGGGCGTGGACCGAGGACGGGATCTGGGACGCCCTCGGGCGGCTGGGGATGCGGCACGGGTCGCTGCGCACCACGTATGACATCGACGCCGGCGGACTGCCCCGCCAGCGCCTCGCCGCCGGCACCGCCGCCGAGGTGCGCGACGCCGTCCGCCAGGGCACGGCCGACGTCAGCCAGCGGGAGGCGATGGAGACGGCCGAGCTGCAGCGGACCGTCGACGCCACCGCCGAGCTGCCCTGGCGCACCTGGATCCTCACCGAGGCCGGCGCGCCGCGGCAGGTGCTCGTCGTGGTCAACCACATGGCCGCCGACGGCGCGGCGATGCTGCTCATGCGGGACGACTTCGAGCGGCTGCTGCGGGGCGAGACCCTGCCGCCAGCGCGCGGCCCCCTCGAGATGGCCCTCGACCAGCAGGGTGCGGGGTCGGGCCGGCTGCGGACTGCCGAGCGGTACTGGCGGCGCACGCTCGACGCCGCGCCGCGCCTGGCCCCGGGCACACCGCAGGGCCCGCCACTGGGCGCGACGCTGCACACCGGCATCCCGATGCCGCTCACCCACGAGGGCGCCGCGAAGCACGAGGTCAGCGCGGCCAGCCTGATCCTCGCGGCCTACTACACGGCCCTGCGCGAGGTCACCGGCAAGCAGGCCCAGCTGCTGTACCCGATGTCGTCGAACCGCTACGACGATGAGCACGCCGCGGTCGTCACCAGCCTCAACCAGTGGACGCCGCTGCTGCTGGACCTGGACGAGCCGTTCGGCGACCTGCTCACGAAGGTGCACTGGAAGAGCTTCAACGCCCTGAAGCACGGCGTGTGCTCGCCGGACGCGATCCTGACGACCCGCTCGGAGCACGAGCAGGCCGGCGGCGACCCGGGCTACTACTACAACCCGATCCTGGCCCCGCCCGGCTTCCCGTCGGACGACACCGTGGCGGCGCCGGCACTGGAGCACTACGAGCCGGCCCGCTCGACGGGCCCGGGCTTCTACGTCATCGCCCGCGGCCTGACCAGCCTGGACCTCATCGTGCGCGTCCACCGCCCGGGCTGGACCGCGCAGTCCCTGGACCATCTCCTGGTGCGGATGCAGTCGACGCTGGCCGAGTCCTTCGGCGGCCACCCCCTCTGACGCACCGATCTCCGCGCGCTTGTGGGCGCGGCGCGAGACGCGCCGCGCCCTTGGTGCATGCGTCAGGACTCGCGCAGCGAGCGGCCCGTCTTGGTCAGGAAGACGTCGTCCAGGGTCGGGCGGTGCAGCTCGATCGTCGACAGCGTGATCCCCGCGCCCTCCAGGGTGCGCATGATCTGCGGGATCGCGGTGTCGCCCGCGTCGACGGTGAGCCACAGCTCGCCGTCCTCGCGCTGCTCCAGACCGCGGGCGAAGGGCTGGTCCCGCAGCGTCTCGGCGGCCTTGTCGGCCAGCTCCGGCGGTACGCCCACCGTCACCACGTCGCCCGAGATCTCGCGCTTCAGGGCGTCGGGCGTGCCCTCCGCGACGATCTCGCCGTGGTCGATGATCGCGATGCGGTCGCAGAGCGCGTCGGCCTCGTCGAGGTAGTGCGTGGTGATGAACACCGTCATGCCCTCGGCGCGCAGGCGGCGGATCTCGTCCCACATGTGCGCGCGGCTCTGCGGGTCGAGGCCCGTCGTGGGCTCGTCCAGGAACAGGACCTGCGGCTTGTGGATGATGCCGAGCGCGATGTCGACCCGGCGGCGCTGGCCGCCGGAGTACGTCTTGCACTTGCGGTCGGCGTACTCGGTCAGGTCGAACGCGGCGAGCGCCTCGTCGGCCCGCTGGGTCGCCTCCGCCTTGCCGAGGCCGTACATGCGGGCCTGGAGGATCAGCTCCTCGCGGGCGGTGACATCGTCCGAGGTACCGCCGCCCTGCGCGACGAAGCCGATGCTGCGCCGGACGGCGGCCTGGTCGTTGCGCAGGTCGTTGCCGGCGATGGTGGCCTCGCCGTCATCGGGCGGGATCAGCGTCGCCAGCATGCGCAGCGTCGTGGTCTTGCCGGCGCCGTTCGGGCCGAGGAAGCCGAAGATCTCGCCCTCGGCGACGTCGAGGTCGATGCCCTTGACCGCGTCGACGCTGACCGTCTGCCGCTTGTGCCGCGTCTTGTAGGACTTCTTCAGCCCCTTGGTCTTGATCATGGGATCTCCTAGCGAACCGGCAACTATCGAACCGAACGAGCGAACAGGCGGGCCGACCACGCGACCGCCACGACCACGAGCCCGCCGCAGATGACGAGGCTCTTCCAGACGCTGGCGTCGCCCGGGTCGCCGGCGTAGAGCGCGCGCATGCCGGTGACGGCCCAGTTGAACGGGTTCCAGTCGGCGATCGTGCGCAGCCAGAGCGGCGCCAGGGCGAGCGGCAGCAGGGTGCCGGACAGCAGCATGAGCGGCTGGGCGACGTTGTTGATGACCTGCCCGAGGACGTTCGGGTTGTTCACCTTGATCGCGATCCCGTACGAGATCGACGCGGCGGCCAGGCTGATCAGGGCGAGGATCGCGTAGCCGAGCAGGATGTTGCCGATGTTGGTGATCAGGCCGAACGGCAGCGACAGCACGGTGATGAGGATCGACTGCACGATCACCGTGACGACGTCGCGCAGCGAGCGGCCGAGCAGCAGCGCGACCCGGCTCACCGTGGTCACCCGGGACCGCTCGATGACGCCGTTGGCGAGGTCGCCGAGCAGGCCGAAGCCGACGTACAGGCCGCCGCCGATGGCCAGCGCGACCAGCATGCCCGGCACGTACACCCGGTAGGCGTCGATCATCGAGTCGGCGCCGAGCGTGGCGAGCGCCGGCTTGAGCAGCGGCGCGAAGAGGATCAGGTACACCACCGGCTGCGCGATGCCCAGGAACACCCACAGCGGCGAGCGGATCATCAGCAGCATGTGTCGTTGGAAGATCAGCCAGGTGTCGCGCAGTACTTTCACGGTGTCTCGCAATCGTTGAGTTGTGCCAGTCGCTCGAGGTGGTCGGCGGCCGCCTCCGCTCCGCCGCCGGCCGTGAGCTCGGCGCCCAGCTCGCGGGCGGCGTCCGCGTAGGACGGCGCGGCGAGCAGGTCGAGCAGGGCGGCGCGGAGCCGCTCGGGTGGGGTGTGGTCGAAGGAGACCCGCAGCCCGGCGCCGGCGGCCGCGACGGCCGCGGCGTTGAGCGCCTGGTCGCCCTTGATCGGCGCGACGAGCAGCGGCACGCCGTGGACCAGCGCCTCCGAGACGGTGTTGAGCCCGCCGTGGGAGACGACGGCGTCGAGGTGGGGCAGCAGGTCGAGGACCGGCACCCGGCGGCGGACGAGGACGTGCGCGGGTGCCTCGGTGATCGTGCCCTCGGCCGCGACGACCACCGCTTGGAGCCGGTCGCCGAGCGGCTCCAGCGCGGCGAGCATCCGCTGGTAGAAGTCCTTGGCAAGGTCCAGCCCGAGGGTTCCGACGGTGACCAGCACGTGGCGGCGGGTCGGGTCGAACCAGTCGGACGGGAAGTCCGGGTCCGGGGCGCGGGCGGCCAGCGCCGGACCGACGAGGACCGCGCCCGGGGGAAGATCGTGACCGGCCAGGGCACCGGCGCTGAAGGCGATCACACCGTACGGCGAGAAGCGCAGGTCGTGCGGCGGATCGCCGGGCTGCCCGGCGGCGGTCCAGGCGGCGCCCATCCGGCCGACGATCCAGGCCTCGACGCCCGGCAGTGAGCGCCGGAAGGGCCGGCTCAGCTCCATCGTCGTCGGGGCGACGCTCGCCCAGCGCAGCCCGCGGGCGGTGGCCACGATCGCGCCGGCGATCGCGTGCTGGTCGACGACCACCAGGTCCGGCGCGAACGCGTCGGCGGCCGCATCGATGCCTTTGCGGGTGCTCTTGGCGTGCGGCAGGATGTAGCCGTCCCAGCGGGAGCGGGTGGCGTCGAGGCCGCGCTCGGCGATGCCGCGGTGGGCCCGCAGCGGGATGCCGTGGATCTGCGCGTCGTCGCCGACGAGCGGCCGCAGGAACGACTCGGAGCCGGCCCACAGCACGTCGTGGCCCCGGCCGGTGAGCGCCCGCGCGACGGCCGCCATCGGGTTGACGTGGCCCGTGAGCGGCAGCGAGACGAACAGGAACCTCGTCATGCCCGGGCCGTCACGTAGTCGGCGACGTCGGCCAGCGTGAGCGTGAGCAGCGCGTCGAAGTCGAGGCCGGCGACGTGGCCGGCCAGGTCCACGGCGGGGCCGAACCGGGCCGCGAGCGCCTCGCTCAGCGCGACCAGCTCGACGCTGTCGAGGAACAGGTCGCCGTCGAGGCGGGTGGCCGGGCCGAGGCCGGCCAGCCACTCCGCGTCCTCGCCGGTGACCTCGCGCAGCAGCTCGGCGACCGCCCGCTGCGCCGCGGTCTCCATGATCAATCCCCAACCGGTTTGGTGGCCCGGACGGCGCCGTAGGTCATCGCGCCGGTCTCGAAGCCCTTGAGCATGAGCGGGCCGGCGTAGAAGAACCCGAGGACGTCGACGCCCCGGTCGCGGGCCAGGTCACGCATCATCGAGCGGCCGTTGTCGAGCTCGCGGACCTGCGCGAACGTCGGCTCCCAGGAGTTGGCGACGTTGGCGCTCCAGTCGGCGGACGCCACGGCGGTGAAGCCGGCCGCGGCGGCCAGCCGCTCGTGCTCCTCGAGGGACGAGAAGCTCGGCATCACCTGGTGGCGCAGGATCTGGTCGACGACCCGGTACTCCTCGGGGGTCAGCTCGCCGTCGCGGACCGACCAGGTCGCGATCGCGAGCACCCCGCCCGGGCGCAGCAGCCGCATCGCCTCGGCGAAGAAGGCCACCCGGTCGGCGATGTGCATGAGGCTCTCGACCGCCCAGAGCGCGTCGAACGACGCGTCGGGGTAGCCGTTGTCGGAGAAGTCGCGCTGGTGGAAATGGGCCCGGCCGGCCAGCCCGGCGGCGGCCGCCTTCTCGTTGGCCCGGGCGGCCTGGGCCGCGCTCAGGGTGACCCCCTCGACCGAGCAGCCGAGGGTGCCGGCGAGGTACAGCGCGGGGCCGCCGATGCCGCAGCCGACGTCGAGCACGTGCCCGCCGTGCGGCACCCCGGCGAACGTCACCAGCTCGCGGACCAGCCGGTCGGTGGCGGCGTGCCGCTCCTCGTCGCTGCCCGGGCGCTCGCCGGCGTCCCAGAAGCCGTGGTGGACGTGTTCGCCCCAGAGGTCCTCGTAGAGGTCGAGGGTGGTGTCGTAGTACCGCTCGACGGCCGCGTTCAGGCCCGGCCCGGTCGGCGCCGACGGGTATGCAGAAGTGCTATTCGCTTTCACAGGCGCAAATCTCCGAATGGGATCACCGGCTTGGGAACGTGCCCACAATGGGTGGCGCGAGCCCGGCCATTGTATGGGCGCTGCGCCAACGGTTGTCAATGCAGTGCACGGCGGGTGCACAAAGGTTCGCCATCTCACAGGCATACCTGCGGCAGCGGTATATGCATCGCCGGACCTGTGGGCACGCGTTCGCAATCGCATTTGCAAACCGTTGAGAATCCCCTGCCCCGATAGGCCCGCTCCTGCGGCGAATGTCCGGATCCCAGGGAATGCTCGGATGTCCCCCGAACCGCCGCTGAACTCGGTCGTTGGCAAAACGTCAGTCGTATCGATCCAAACGATTGGATGCGGGAGTTCGCGGGACACATCGGACATCCGGATCAACGCTCGGGTTGCACAGGCTTGTAAAACCTCTTTGATTGCGTAAGGTCTATGGCTAGTCGAGGTGCCTATTTCCTGCTCTTTGTGCTTGTGAGCGTTTGGACGCCCTCGACCTTCGCAGCGTGTTCATCGGGGGTTGTGCGCACGCTGATCGGCGGCCAACGCGGGCCGGCGGTCAGCCGCTCAACCCTGCGCGGATTCGGAAAGGGGTTTGCGGTGACCGACGAGGCGCTCGACCCCCGGTGGGTCGACGAGGTCCTGCTGGCCGGCCCGGACGAGCAGGTGGCCCTGGTGCTCGTGGCCCCGGTCACCCGGGCCGAGCTGCGCCGCCTGGTCTCGGCGAAGCAGGCGGTGCTGTCCAGCGCCGGGCTCGGCGCCGGCGGCTCGGTGGCGCTGTGCCTCGCGCCGTCGCTCGCCTTCGTGGCCAACCTGCTCGCCTCCTGGCGGCTCGGCGCGCGGGCGGCCCTGCTCGACCACCGGCTCACCCCGTTCGAGGTCGACAACGCCCTGCAGCGCCTCGCGCCGCAGGTGGTCGTCACCGCCGGGCACGCCTCCGGCGGGCCGCTGCGCGGGTTCCAGGAGATCGAGGAGCGGGTCGCCACCTACCCCGGCCGCCCGGCCGACACCCCGCACGCGCTGATCCAGCTCAGCTCCGGCTCGACCGGGCCGTCGAAGGTCATCGCCCGCACCGCCGCGAGCCTCGTGGAGGAGCTGGAGCGGTACACGGCGATCGGCGCCGGCGTGCCCCGGGCCGGCGAGCGCATCGTCTCGCTCGCGTCGATGGTGCACGTGCTCGGGCTCGTCGGCGGCCTGCTGTACGGACTCCACATCGGCGCCCAGGTGGTGATCCCGGCGCGGATGACCGCCGACGGCATCCTGGCCACCGTCGCCGCGGGGCCGGAGCCGACCACCCTGCTCGGCGTCCCCTTCCACATCGAGCTGCTCTCGTCGGTGCAGGCCCCGCCGCCCCTGCCGCAGCTGACCGGCATGACGACCGGCGGCGAGCTGGTGCGCCCCGAGGTGTACGCCGGCTTCGTCGACCGCTACGGCGTGCGCCTCGGCAACATGTACGGCATGACCGAGGTCGGGGTCATCGCGACCGACCTCTTCGGCGAGCACCGCCCCTTCCTCACCCCGGCCCCCGGGCTGCGCGTGCGCGAGGAGGGCGGCGAGCTGCTGGTGTCGCTGGCCGCCTCGCCGTACCTCGGCCTGGTCGACCCGGCCCGGTGGTCCGGCGGCTGGCTGCGCACCAAGGACGCCGGCGTCGCCGACCCGGCGACGGGCCGCTTCCGGATCCAGGGCCGCCGCGACTCGCAGGTCTCCGTCGGCGGCCTGAAGGTGGACCTCACCGAGGTCGAGCACACGCTCGCCGCGCTGCCCGGCGTCACCGCCGCGGTCGTCACCTACGACAAGGCGATCGAGGCCTACGTGACGCTGCAGGACGGCGCCTCGGCGGCCGGCGTGCAGGCGCAGCTCGCCGAGCGGCTGGCCGGCTTCAAGCGCCCCCGGGTCCTCAAGGTCGTCGAGCAGCTGCCGCGGACCGCCACCGGCAAGCTCGTACGCGACCGCGCGCTGCTGGTCGCCGCGGCCGACCCGGCGCCCGCGCACCCGGCGCCCGCCGTGCCCGCGCAGCGGGCCGCAACAGACGTGACCGACGGCCATCAAGGCGCTGCCGTACCGGCAACAGCATCCGTCCAGGAAGGAAGCACCACGCGATGAACGACGCCACCGCAGCCGAGATCCGGCAGTTCCTGCTCGACTCGCTGACCGAGATGAACTACAGCACCGACGACATCGACGACGACACCGCGCTCGGCCCGGCCGGCGCCGACCTGGAGTCGCTGTCGCTCGCCGAGCTGGCGGTGCGGGTCGAGGACCGCTTCGGCGTCCGGTTCGACGACGACGAGGCCGAGAAGCTGGCCGGCATGACCGTCGGCGAGTTCATCGCCGCCGTCGCCGAGCGCCGGGCCGCCGCCGCCACGGCGGGCAGCTGAGCGCCGCCGTGGCACCCGATGCACCGGGCCGTGACGAGGTCCTCGCCATGCTCGCCACCTACGGCGACCGGCGCGTCGAGGACGTCGCGGAGGGGATCGACTCGCTCGAGCTGGCCTGGCTCGTCCACCAGCTCGAGCAGCACTACGGCACGCCGCTGGACCTGTCCGACGAGGAGCTCGCCCGGATGACCACGGTGAGCGGCGCCGTCGAGGTCCTGGCGGGCCTGAGGACCGGGACGAGCCCGCGATGACCGCGCGGCGGGGAACCGAGGACGTCGTGCTCACCGGCGCCGCGGCACTGAGCGCGTTCGGCCGGGGCATGACCGCCCTCGCGGCCGGGCTCGACGCCGGGAGGCCCGCGTTCGGGCCGGTCGAGCGCTTCGACGTGAGCGGCCGGCGGGTCGGGGTGGCCGCGGCCACGCCCGGCGCGCCGGTCCTCGCCGCCGAGCTCGCCGACCTGCTCGACGAGGCGTGCGACGAGGCGAAGCTGAGCACCGCCCAACGCGCCGCCGCCCCGCTGTTCCTCGCCACCCACGGCGACCCGGAGCTGGCCCGCGTGCCGGTGGCCGACCGCCTGCGGCACGGCAGCACCGCGTTCGCCGTGGCCCTCGCGGTCGCGGCCGGGCTCGGCGGTGCCGTGCGCGCCTACACCACCGCCTGCGTCGCGGCGAGCACCGCGATCGCCGACGCCGCCGCCCTCGTCGCCCGCGGCGAGGTGGACCGGATCGTCGTCGCCGGCGCCTACCTCGTCGAGCCGGACCAGTTCGCGCTGTTCGACGCCGGCCGCGCGCTGGCGGTCGACGGGCAGGTGCGGCCGTTCTCCGCCGGCCGGCGCGGGCTGCTGCTCGGCGACGGCGGCGGCGCGTTCGTCGTCGAGTCGGCGGCGGCCGCCCGCGAGCGGGGCGCGCCGGTGCTCGCCCGGCTGGCCGGCTGGGGCCGGGCCGGCGACGCGTACCACCCGTGCCAGCCGCACCCGGAGGGCCGCGGGATGGCCCGCGCGATCGCCGCCGCGCTGGAGCGGGCCGGCGTCGCGCCCGAGGCGGTCGGCTACGTCAACGCCCACGGCTCGGGCACCCCGCAGAGCGACACCGCCGAGGCGGCCGCGCTCTACGCGGTGTTCGGCGGCCACGCGGCCGAGGTGCCGGTGTCGTCGACGAAGGCGCTGCACGGCCAGGCCCTGGAGGCGTCCGGCGTGCTGGAGCTCGCGGTGACCGTGCACGCGCTGAGCACCGGCCGGCTGCCGGTGAACGCCGGCTACACCGGACCCGACGACGGCTGCCGGCTGAACCTCGTCCTCGAACCCCGGACCGGCGATCCGGGCTACGCGCTGACCCTCAACGCCGCGTTCGGCGGCGCCAACACCGCACTCCTGGTCGGTGCTGCATGAGCGGTTCCGGAGCGAAGCGGAGGAGGCCGCTCATCATGAGCGCAGCGTGGAGTTCGTGCGCCCGCAGCGGAGCGGAGGGCGCATGAACCGACGTCTCGTGGAGGGAGCCCAGCGCGCCGGCCTCGCGGTCGCCGCCTCCGCCGCCTGGCCCGAGCCGGGCGACGGCCCGCCGCCGGCCCTGGCCGGGTTCGTCCACTCGGCGTTCAACCCGCTCGTCGCGGCGGTCTCCGGCCGCTGCATCGAGCGCCACCGGGAGAGCGCTCCCACACGGACCGCGACCACCGCCGTCGTCCTCGTGAGCGCCGTCGGCGACGCGGCCAGCGCCGCGCACGTCGCCGGCGCCGTCGACCACGGCGGCCGGGTCGGGCCGCTGTTCTTCTTCCAGTCCGTGCCGAACGCGGTCGCCGGCCACGTCGCCGCGCGCTGGTCGCTGACCGGACCGGTGGTCTGCGTCGGCGACACCGCCGCGGGGCTCGACGTGGCGCGGCTGCTGCTCGCCGACGGCGACGCGGACGAGGCCCTGCTGGTCGAGCTGCGGCACGACACGGCCGGCCGCGAGACCGCCACCGCGGTCGTGGTGGCAGAGCAAGGAGGATTGGCATGACCAACCGCAGCGCCGCGGTCACCGGCATCGGGCTGGTGACGTCCGTCGGCGAGACCGCCGCCGCGGTCTTCGACGCGATGTGCGAGGGCCGCTCCGGCCTGGTCCGGCCGCCGGAGGGGCACCCCCTGGCCGGGTCGGCGGACGTCGCCGCGCTCGCCCCGCCGATCGACCCGGTGAGCGTCCTGCCGGCGCCGGAGACTCGCGTCGTCGACCGGTACATCATCATGGCCCTCCGCGCGGCCGAGCTGGCGCTCGCCGACGCCGGGATCGTGGCCGGCCGGGACGTCGACCCCTACCGCGTCGCGGTCATCCTGTCCGGGACCGGCGGCCTGGCGACCCTCGACGCGCAGGCGGTGCTGCGCGCGGAGAAGGGCCGCCTCGGGGTCAGCCCGTACCTGCTGCCGGGCATGCTGCCGAACATGGGCGCCGCCCGGGTGGCCATGAAGTACGGCTTCCAGGGGTACAGCAGCTCGATCGGGACCGCCTGCGCGGCCGGCGCCCAGTCGATCGGCGAGGGCCTGCGGCTGCTGCGCGCCGGCGAGGCCGACGTCGTCGTCTGCGGCTGCAGCGAGGCGCCGCTGTTCCCGACGCTCGCCGAGACGTTCGGCAACGCCCGCGCGCTCGCCCGCGGCTGGGCCGACCCGACCGAGGCGAGCCGCCCGTTCGACCGCCGCCGCAACGGCCTCGTCCTCGGCGAGGGCGCGGGCGTGTTCGTGCTGGAGCGCGCCGAGCACGCCGAGGCGCGCCGCGCCGCCCGCTACGCCGACCTGCTCGGCTGGGGTGCCACCAACGACGCCCACCACCCGACGACGCCCCGCCCCGACGGCTCGGCGGCCGCGGCCTGCATGGTCCGCGCCGTCGCCGACGCCGGCCTGGAGCCGGGCGACATCGGCTACGTGAACGCGCACGGCACCAGCACCAAGCTCGGCGACGTGGCCGAGGCCACGGCGATCCGCACGGTGTTCGGTGCCGCCACCCCGCCGGTCAGCTCGACCAAGGGCGTCACCGGGCACATGCTCGGCGCGTCCGGGGTGGTCGAGGCGGCGGTCGCGGTGCAGGCGCTGCGCCGCGGGCTGCTGCCGCCGACGCACAACCTCGACGAGCCCGACCCGGCCTGCGACGTCGACCACCTGACCGAACCCCGTCCGGCGAAGGTGCGCCACGTCCTGTCCAACTCGTTCGGGTTCGGCGGGCACAACGTCAGCCTCGTCTTCGGGCCACCCACGTCCGCCTTGTCGAAGGACGTGACCAAGGCCGGATAGGCCGCGAAAGGGAAGCAGGCAATGGAGATCCTCGGCACCGACCACATCGAGATGTACGTCGGCGACGCGTGGCAGGCCGCCGGCCAGCTGTGCGCGACGTACGGCTTCCACGTCATCGGGCAGGGTGGCCCGGAGACCGGCCTGGCCGGGCAGCGCAGCGTGCTGCTGGGCCAGCGTGACATCCGGATCCTGCTCACCTCCGGGCTGAGCAGCGGGCACCGGGCGAGCCGGTACGTCGCCCAGCACGGCGAGGGCGTGGCGATCGTCGCGTTCGGGTGCGCCGACGCCGGTGCGGCGTTCGAGGAGGCGGTCGCCCGGGGCGCGACGGCGGTGCAGGAGCCGCGGCGGTACGAGCGGGCCGGCGAGACGGTCGTCACCGCGGAGGTGTCGGGCTTCGGCGACGTGACGCACCGGCTGGTCCAGCGGTCCGGTGACGCCTTCCTGCCGGGCGCGCTCGACGAGGTGGCGATGGCGGAGCCGGACGCGGAGGATCTGCTGCACACCATCGACCACGCCGCGATCTGCCTGCCGGCCGGCGAGCTCGACGCGACGGTGCGCTACTACGAGCACGTGTTCGGCTTCGGCATGATCTTCCAGGAGTACATCGAGGTCGGCGAGCAGGGCATGCAGTCGAAGGTGGTGCAGAGCCCGTCGGGCGGCGTCACGTTCACGCTGATCCAGCCGGACATCAGCCGCCGCGCCGGGCAGATCGACGACTTCCTCGCCTGGCACGAGGGCGCCGGCGTGCAGCACATCGCGTTCAGCACCGACGACATCGTGCGGGCCGTGCGCACGCTCGGCGACCGGGGCGTGGAGTTCGCCCAGACCCCCGGCAGCTACTACGACATGCTCGACGCCCGGCTCGGCGCGGTGGACGTGCCGGTGGAGCGGCTGCGCCCGCTGGGCATCCTGGTCGACCGCGACCACTGGGGCCAGATGTACCAGATCTTCGCGAAGTCGACCCACATCCGGCGCACGTACTTCAACGAGCTCATCGACCGCCACGGGGCCCGCACGTTCGGCACCAGCAACATCCCGGCGCTCTACGCGGCGAAGGAACGCGAACTCGCGGCGATCCGCGAGACCACCATGTCTGAAGGGACGGCATCGTGACCACCTCGGTGTCCAACGCATTCGCGCTGTCGGAGGAGGAGCAGGCGCTGCTGCCGACCGACGACGAGGTCGAGGCGTACGCGCGGCAGGGCTGGTACCTGACCCGCAAGCTGCTCACCGACGCGGAGGTCGACGAGCTGACCGCGGCGAGCGAGCGCTTCTACGCCGGCGAGCGCTCCCGCACGCTGCCGGTCCGCCCGCCCCGGCTGGCCTACTGGGAGCCGGAGAAGGGCGCCGTCCAGCGGCACAACGACTACATCCACTACGAGAGCGACGCCGTCGCCCGGATCCTGCGCAAGCCGCTCATCGGCGCGGTCGCCGCCCGGCTGGCCAAGGCGGACGAGATCCGGATCTGGCAGTCGACGCTCATCTACAAGCCGCCGATCTCCGGCGAGCCGTCGAACGTGGTGCCGTGGCACTTCGACCGCCACTACTGGCAGGCCTGCACGTCGGAGGAGATGCTCACCGCGTTCATCCCGTTCCACGACTGTGGTGTCGAGATGGGCACGATCACGATGGTCGACGGCAGCCACCGCTGGGAGGAGATCGGCGCCGACGACACCACGACGCGCCACTTCGCCGAGCGCGACAACAACGACCTCGACCGGATGCTCGCCGACAACGCGGCGCACAACCACGTCGAGGTACGCAAGATCCCGATGGTCATCCCGAAGGGGCACATGAGCTTCCACCACTGCCGGACCTACCACGGCAGCGGCGCGAACGTGAGCTCCGACCCCCGCCGGGCCATCTCCTTCCACCTGCAGCCGGGCGACAACGAGCACCGCTCGTTCCGGCTGTCCACCGGGGACGCCGTCGCCTACAACCACGACGTCCTGGTCCGCCGGACGGCCGACGACCGGCCGGACTATGCCGATCCCGAGTTCTGCCCCGTCCTGTGGCGGAACTAGCACACCTGATGGAGGTACCGTGTCCCGCTACGACTGGGGTCAGCGCCACCCGGGCATCGACCGGCTGGAGGAGCTGATCGCCGACGCCCGCAACGAGGTCGTCGGCCACCCGATCTACGCCCGCCTCGACAGCCTGCCGGCCATCCGCACGTTCCTGGAGCACCACGTCTTCGCCGTGTGGGACTTCATGTCGCTGCTCAAGTCGCTGCAGCGCAACCTCACCTGCGTCGAGGTCCCGTGGATCCCGACCGGCCCGACGGGCAGCCGCCGGCTCATCAACGACATCGTGCTGGTCGAGGAGAGCGACGAGCTGCGCGGCGGCTTCATCAGCCATTTCGAGTTGTACCTCGAGGGCATGACCGAGGCCGGCGCCGACCGCACGGTCGTCGACGCGTTCATCGGGCTGCTGCGCGACCGCAACCCGGTGCCGGCGGCGATGGCCGAGGCCGGCGTGCCCGAGGCCGCCGCCGAGTTCGTCCGGCTCACCTGGCACCTCATCGAGAGCGCGCCGATCCACTGCCAGGCCGCCGCGTTCGCGTTCGGCCGCGAGGACCTGATCCCGGACATGTTCCAGCAGGTCATCAAGGTCAACGAGCAGGTCGGCAGCCTGACCACGTTCGTCGACTACCTGGCCCGGCACATCGAGGTCGACGGCGAGGAGCACACGCCGATGGCCATGCAGATGGTCACCGACCTGTGCGGCGACGACGAGGCCAAGTGGAACGAGTGCGCCGAGACGATCAACCTCGCCCTGGCCGCCCGCGCGAAGCTGTGGAGCGGCATCCTGGCCGAGATCGACGCCGCAGTACCGGCCGTACAGGGAGCCTGACGTGACCGACGCCGCCGGGCTGTACCGGACGGTCCGCCTGATCCGCCGCTTCGAGGAGCGTGCCGTCGAGCTCGTACGCGACGGCACCATCCTCGGCGGCATCCACCCGTACCTCGGGCAGGAGGCGATCGCGGCCGGCACCTGCGCCGCGCTGCGGCCCGACGACGTCATCACGAGCACCCACCGCGGGCACGGCCACGTCCTGGCCAAGGGCGCCGACCCGGCCCGCACCATGGCCGAGCTCACCGGCCGGGCGACCGGCCTGAACCGGGGCCGCGGCGGCTCGATGCACGCCGCCGACGTCTCGCTCGGCATCCTCGGCGCCAACGCGATCGTCGGCGCCGCGCTGCCGATCGCGGCCGGCGCCGCGTGGGCCGCGCGGCGCGCCGGACTGGACCGGGTCGCCGTCACGTACTTCGGCGACGGCGCGGTCAGCCAGGGCGTCGTGCTGGAGACGTTCAACCTGGCCGCGCTGTGGCGGGTGCCGGTGGTGTTCGTGTGCGAGAACAACGGGTTCGCGACGACGACCCGGTTCGCGGACGCGGTCGCCGGCACCGTCACCGGCCGGGCCGCCGCATTCGGCATCCCGGCGTCCACGGTGGACGGTGCCGACCCCGCGGTGGTGCTCGCGGCCACCCGGGAGGCGGTCGCGCGGGCCCGGGCCGGCGACGGCCCATCCCTGATCGAGTGCCAGGTGTACCGCTTCGACGCCCACCACACCTGGGAGCACTCGGCCCGCCCCCGCTACCGCAGTGACGAGGAGGTGGCGGCCGGCATGCGCCGCGACCCGGTCGAGATCCAGGGCGCCCGGATCCCGGCCGGCGACCGGGCCGCGATCGACGCCGGGATCGAGACGATCCTCGACCAGGCGGTGCGGTTCGCCCGCGAGAGCCCGTTCCCCGACGTGGCCGGGGCGCTCGACCACCTCTACGCCGACGGCCTGCGGGCCCGGGCGGGGGTGGCCTGATGCCGAACCTGTCGTACCTCAAGGCGCTCAACCGGGCGCTCGGCACCGAGATGGCCCGCGACCCGGCGGTCTGCGTGTTCGGCGAGGACGTGCGGGTCGGGGTCAGCAACGTGACCACCGGCCTGCTCAAGAAGTTCGGCCCCGAACGGGTCGTCGACACGCCGATCTCCGAGCAGGCGTTCACCAGCTTCGCCACCGGGGCGGCGCTGGCCGGGCTGCGGCCGGTCGTCGAGTTCCAGATCCCGGCCCTGCTGTTCCTGGCCTTCGAGCAGATCGCCAACCAGGCGCACAAGTTCTCGCTCATGACCGGCGGGCAGGTGCGGGTGCCGGTCACGTACCTGCTGCCGAGCTCCGGGTCGCGCGGCGGCTGGGCCGGGCAGCACTCCGACCACCCGTACAGCATCTTCGCCCACGTCGGCGTCAAGACCGCGGTGCCCGCGACCCCGGAGGACGCCTACGGGCTGCTCCTGTCCGCGATCCGCGACGACGACCCGGTGGTGGTCTTCGCCCCGGCCGGTGCCGTGGGCGTGCGGGCCGACCTCGACCTGGCCGCGCTCGACGCCGTGCCGCTCGGCGTGGGCCGGGTGCACCGGGCCGGCGAGGATGTCACCCTGGTAGGCGTCGGGCACCTGGTGCACGACGCGCTCGCCGTCGCCGAGGAGCTGGCCGGCACCGTGTCGGTCGAGGTGTTCGACCCGCGCACGCTGCACCCGTTCGACTGGGCCGGGCTCGGCGCGTCGCTGGAGCGCACCGGCCGGCTCGTGGTCGTCGACGACTCGAACCGCTCCTGCGGCATCGGCGGCGAGATCCTCGCGACCGCCGCCGAGCAGCTGCGGCTCGTCGCCCCGCCGAAGCGGGTGACCCGCCCGGACGGCGCGGTGCTGCCGTTCGCGCGGGACCTGGACCTGGCCCTGCAGCCGACCCGTGAGCAGATCCGCGCGGCCGTCGAGGCCGTCGCGAAGTCCTGACCGACACAGAGGGAGTACATCCATGGCGTCCACGAGCATCCGGGCGGCGCTCGCCGCCGATCCCGGCGTCGGCGCGGGCAACGTCCTGCACAAGCTCATCGAGCACGGCGCGCCGCTCGACGGGCCGGGCATGGCGTTCGACACGCCGGTCGACGGCTTCCCGGCCTGGCAGGGGCTGACCCTGGGCGAGCTGTACCACCGGGCCGCGGCCCGGGCCGCCTGGCTGCACGCGGCCGGCATCCGCCGCCGCGACCCGGTCGCGATCTACGTGACGACGGCGGCCGACTGTTTCCTCAACTGGATGGGCCTGACCTGGCTCGGCGCGATCCCGGCGCTCATGAACCCGAACATCCCGGGCGACATCGCCGCCGAGTACATCCGCAAGCTGCGCGGCGTCGCGCTGCTCGCCGACGCCGCCCACCTGGAGCGGCTGGCCGGGCACGACCTCGGCATCGCGGTCCACGACGTGGCCGAGACCGGCACCGGCGACCCGGCCACCGCGCCGGCCCCGTTCCGCCACCACGCGGACGACCCGATCGCGATCACCCACTCGTCGGGCACCACCCGGATGCCGACCGCGGTCGTGCACTCGCACGCGAGCCTGTTCCACGCGACCCGCCGGATCCGGCTCAGCGGCCCCCGGGCGCAGGGCACCGAGCGCATCCTCAGCGCGCTGCCGGCGCCCCACGCGGCCGGCATCATGACCATCAACCACGCCCTGAGCAACCGCTCCGACCTGCTGTTCCTGTCCCGGCAGGACGACGGCGCGGCGGTGCTCGAAGCGATCGAGCGGTGGAAGCCGACCGGCGTGTTCGGCTTCGCCGTCACCTGGGCCGAGCTGGCCCGCTTCGACTTCGACCAGCACGACCTGGCGTCGGTGTCGCTGTGGTTCAACACCGGCGACTGCGCCCACGAGCCGCACATCCGGCACCTGGTGAACGCCGGCTCCCGCAACGTGGTCACCCGCGACGGTGTCAAGCGGGTCAAGGGCTCGCACTTCGTCGACGGGCTCGGCTCGACCGAGATGGGCCACTCCGCGTTCCACATCACCCACCGGCCCGACACCGAGCGGTACGGCCGGTGCGTCGGCGTCCCGCACGTGTTCGCCGACGTCGCCCTCCTCGACACCGCCACCGGCAAGGAGGTGCCGGTCGGCGCGGTCGGCCACTTCGGCCTCAAGTCGCCGACCCTCGCGCCCGGCTACTGGAACGACCACGTGAACACCTACCGCAACCGGCTCGGCGGCTACTACCTCACCGGCGACCTCATGTTCCGCGACGCCGAGGGCTACTACTACCACGTCGACCGGGCCGTCGACTCGGTCGACCTGGGCGGCGGCAACTGGCTCTACACGGCGATGTCGGAGGAGCAGATCCTGCGGGCGATCCCGGACGTGCGCGACTGCACGGTCGTGGCGGTGACGACGCCGGAGGGCACGGTCGTCGCCGACGTCCTGCTGTCGCTGCACGCCGGCGCCGACCCGTCCCGCGACCACACCGAGGCGGTCCGCGGCGCGCTGAGCCCGGCGGTCGCCGCGACCCTGCGCAAGGTCGTCGTGTTCCCCGACGAGGACATCGTCGTCGGCCCGACCGGCAAGGTGCGCAAGTTCCTCATGCGGCAGCGCCACCTCGCCGAGCTGGCGAATGCCTGACACGGCGACGCCGCCGTTCGCGGACACCGGGATCCGGCCGAGTGCGCGGATCCCGGTGCGGTTCTCGGGCGACGGCGCGGGGACCGGGGAGCTGTCCTGGGGGCAGCGCGAGATCTGGCGGACCATGGTGCGCCAGCGCTCCTGGCTGCCCATCGGCGGCTGGTCGCGGCTCGCCCCGGGCACGACCCTCGACGACGTGGCGGCCGAGCTGCGGTGGGCGATGCGGCGGTACCAGCCGATGCGCACGCGGCTGCGGTACACGCACGACGGGCGGCCGTTGCAGGCGGTCGCCGACCGCGGCACGATCGGGCTCGACGTCTACGACTGCCCCGACGGCGCCGACCCGTCGGCGTTCGTGGTCGCGATCGACGCGCAGGACCGGTCCCGGCCCTACGACGCGGTCGAGGACTGGCCGGTGCGGATGGGCGTGGTGCGCCACCGCGGCGTGCCGACGCACCTGTCGACCGTCATGTGCCACCTGGTCACCGACGGGCTGGGCGGGCGGCTGTTCCTGCGCGAGGCCGCCGACCCCGCCTCGGCGGCGCCGCTGACCGGCACCCAGCCGCTCGATCAGGCCCGCTGGCAGGCGTCGCCGGCCGGGCAGCGGCAGCACGCCGCCGCGCTGCGGCACTGGGGGCGAATCATGCGCCGGCTCCCCCCGCCCGCCGTCTTGTCCACAGTGGATGGCCCACGGTTCCGCCGGGGGGAGTTCCGGTCCACGGCCCTGCCGCTGGCCACCCACGTGGTCTCGGAGCGGACCGGCGCCGACTCGTCGCAGGTGCTCATGACGTTCCTGGCGCTCGCGCTGGCCCAGTCCGGCGGCGACCCGGTCGTGCTGCGGCCGATGGTGAGCAACCGGTTCCGGCGCGGCTTCGAGACGGTCGTCGCGATGGTCGCGCAGCGCGGCATCTGCGCCGCCGACGTGACGGGCGTGCCGTTCGCCGACGCGCTGCGCCGGGTCGGTTCGGCGGCGGTGGGCGCCTACAAGTACGCCTACCTCGACCCCGACGGCGTGACCGCCCTCGCGGCCGAGCTGGCGGTCGACGGCGAGGCCGGGCTGTGGTTCAACGACCGGCGGGTTGCCACGCGGCAGGGCTTCTCCGGCGGGCTGCCGGCCGCGGAGGCGCTGCGGGCGGCGCCCGGCGGCGACTTCCGGTGGACCGTGGCCCAGGACGACCCGTTCGACCCGCTGAGCGTCGACGTCGACGACGCGCCGGGCGGCGCCTGGCTGCTGACGGTCTTCACCGACACGGCCCGGCTCGGCACGGACGGCGCCGAGGCGCTGGTGCGGACGGCCGAGACCCTGGCGATCCGGGAGGCATTGGCATGACTTCGCTGGTGGCCGTGGGGACCCACGTGCCGGAGGGGCGGGTACCGGTCGAGGCGCTCGCGGAGCGGTTCGAGCTGACCCCGATGCAGGTGCGGGTGTTCCGGCGGTACCACAAGATCGGGCAGGCCGCGCACGCGCCCGGGTCGTCGCTGACCGACCTGCTGCGGGCCGCGCTGGCCGACCTGGCGCTGACCGGCGAGCAGGCGGCGCGGGTGCGGTACGTGCTCTACGCGCGCACGTTCCCGGTCGTGGTGCCGTACCCGCACAACCCGCTGCACGACGTGTGCCGCGACGCCGGCCTCGGCCACGCGCAGGCGTTCGCCGTCGGCCAGCAGGCCTGCGCGTCCGGGCTGCTCGCGATCGACCTGGCCGGGCGGCTCCTCGCCGACGACCCCTCGTCCCTGGCGGTCGTGCTCACCGGGGAGAAGGCGTTCACCGGCGAGGCGCAGTTCGTGCCGGAGACGTCGATGTTCGGCGAGGGCGCGGCCGCCTGCCTGGTGTCGGCGTCCGGCGACCGGGACCGGCTGCTGTCCTACGTGGCGCGGCTGCGCGGCGAGTTCGACGGTGCGCTGGAGGAGGTCGCCGGCGAGTTCCAGCGCATCTACCACGACGCGCTCGGCGAGGCCGTCACCGCCGCCGTCGCGAAGGCCGGCCTCGAGCTGGCCGACATCGCGGTGATCCTGCCGCACAACGTCAACGTGGTCGCGTGGCAGCGCACCTGCAAGCGCATCGGCTACCCGCTCGACCGGGTGCTGCTGGAGCACGTCGCCGACTACGGCCACGTGTTCTGCGCCGACGCGTTCGTCAACCACCGCACCGCCGTCGCCCGGGGGCTGCTGCGGCCCGGGGACCGCTACGTGGTCGCCGCCGCCGGGGCCGGCCGGGGCGCCACGTTCGCCGCCATGGTCTTCGAACACTGAGTCCTGGAAGGGGCCTTTCGCATGTCCGACACCGCCACCATCGACCCCGTCCTGCGCGAGCAGGTCGTGGAGACGATCTGCGACCTGCTCCCCCGCGTGCTCAAGCGCGAGGTGGCCGGCGCGTCGGAGACCACCACGCTCATGGACGACCTGGGCATGAGCTCCACCACCGGCCTGGAGCTGGTCCTGGAGCTGGAGGACCGGCTCGAGCGCGAGATCAGCGTCGAGGACCTGGGCCGCGACAACTTCGAGACCGTGGGCACGCTCGCCGACTACGTCGCCGGCAACCTGCTGGCGGAGGACGAATGACGCCGCCGGCCGGCTGGGGTCTGCGCCGGGCGGTCGCGCGCCGGTTCCCGGCGCCGGCCGCGGTGGCCGCCGACCCGGCGCACGCCGGCCGCCTGGCGACCTACCTGACCGACCTGCTCTCCCCGTACGGCCTGGCCCTCGGCACCGCCACCGTCGCCGGCCAGTCGTACGGGGAGATGGCGGTCGCGCTGCTGGCCGACCTCGGGGACGACGCGCTCGCCGACGCGCTGGTGCTCGCGTACGACATCCCGGACGTCGAGCCGGGCCGGGCCACCGCGACCTACCTGAGCCACGTCTGCCCGGGCGACCCGATGGCGTTCGCCGTCTCCGACCAGGGCCGCGCGGGCGCCTACACGGGCCTGCGCCTGCTCCGCGGCCACGCCCGGGCGGTGCTGCTCGTGGTGGAGCAGGCCGAGCTGCCGTACGACCCCGGCGTGCCCGTGCTCCGCCCGGCGACGCACACCGGGGTCGCACTGACGCTCGGCGCGTCCACTGTGGATGGTGTGGAGACGGTCCTGCGGCCCGGCGCGGCACCCGGTGACGTGCTGGCCGAGCTCGACCGGCTCGCCCCGGCCACGGTGATCCTCGGCGGCGGGCTGTCCGATGTGGACGTCCAGGCGGAGAAGGTCCTGCACGCCGACCCGGACCAGCCGATGACCGGGGTCTGGTCGACCCTCGCCGAGGTGTGGTCGCCCGATGCGGGCCGGATCGCGGTCGCCGACTACGACCCGTTCCTGCGCTACCTGTGCGTGAGCGTGTTCGGGGCCGCGACCTGAAACGGCGACTGACCGGCGAGAGCGACGGCCGCGCGGAAGCCGGGCGGCGCGGCGACGTCGGCGAGCGTATACCGGCGGCCGTCGTGCTCGACCACCGGCGGCGGGTCACCCGCGACCGGTAGGCTCAGGCCCCGGGTCAGCCGGTCCCCCGCCGCCTTCACGACCGCCTCCTTGCGGGCCCACAGCTCGGCGAACCGCTCCGGCCCGTCCCGGGCCACGAGCGACGCCTCGCCGGGCGGGAAGAACCGGGTCGCCATCGCGGCCACGTCGAGCGTGGGCAGCACCTGCTGGAGGTCGACGCCGACGGCCCGCGCCGCGGTGAGCGCGACCAGGATCAGGTCTCCCGAGTGCGAGAGGTTGACCCGCACCGCGCCGCCGTCCAGCTCCGGCTTGCCGTTGGGCCCCCTGGTCCAGCGCACCTCGGCGGGATCGACGCCGAGGCGGACGGCGACGATCCGGCGGACGGCGGCGTGCGCGACCGCGAAGCGGTGCCGGTCGACCGGGTGCTGCATGCTCTCGTACCGCCGCAGCTCCGCCTCGTCCAGCAGCTCCAGGTCGGTCGCGGTCGTCGCCGCGTCGACCAGGTGGAGCTCGACCGTCGTCATCCGCGCAGCAGGGCGCCCAGGCGGCGGACGCCCTCCTCGATCTGGGACGGCTCCAGGGCGCTGCACGACAGCCGGATCGCGTGGGTGCCGGCCCCGCCGACGTAGAAGAAGCGCATCGGGGTCCACAGCACGCCGTACTCGCGGGCGGAGACCTCCAGCAGGTCCTCGCTCGCGTCGACCGGCACGTCGACGACGACGAAGAAGCCGCCGCTGGGGCTGTTCCAGCGGATCGGGCCGCCGGCGAACTCCCGCTCCAGCGCGGCCAGGAGGGTGCGCAGGTTCTGCCGGTAGAAGGCGATCTTCGCCTGGTTGGCGGCGCGCAGGCTGAAGCCGCTGTCGATGAGCATGCCGCCGACGACGGCCTGCGAGAGGGCCGAGGTATTGACGGTGAGCATGCTCTTGACCGTCGACAGCTCCTCGGCGAGCAGGGTGCGCCGGCCGGCGGCGTCGACCACGGGCTGGTCGGCGACGAGGAACCCGACGCGGGCGCCCGGGAAGTACGACTTGGCGAAGGAGCCCAGGTAGATAACGCGCTGGTCGGCGTCGAGCGACTTGAGCGTGGGGCGCGGCTCGTCGTCGAGGCCGAACAGGCCGTAGGGGTCGTCCTCCAGGATCAGCAGGCCGGCATCGGCGGCGACGTCGAGCAGCGCCCGGCGGGTCGCGACCGGCAGCGAGACGCCGGACGGGTTGGCGAAGTTGGGCACCAGGTAGAGCGCCTTGGGCTCGCGACCGCTCGCCCGGGTCTGCGCGGCGACCTCGCGGACCGTCTCCGGGCGCAGCCCGTCGGCCGACTCGGGCACCGGCACGACCTCGATGCCGAGGATGCGCGCCGCCCCGGTCAGCCCGACGTAGCACGGCTCGGCGGCGAGCACCACGTCGCCGGGGCGCGCGCACAGGCCGCGCAGCACGACGACCATCGCCTCCTGGCAGCCGGCCGTGACCATCACGGCGGCCGCCGGCACCTGGATGTTCTCGTCGACGTCGAGCATGCGGGCGATGAGGTCACCGACGTGGCCGTTGGTCCGCCCGTACTGGGTCAGCAGCTGCCGGCTGCGGGCCGGGCCGAGGCCCCGCTCGCGCAGGTGCGTGAGGTACGCCTGGAGATGCTTGTCGATGTCGGAGACCGCGTGGAACTCGTCGAACGGCCGGCCCGCCGCCAGGGAGATCGCGTCGGGGAACCGGCCGGCGACCTCGTTGAGGAAGTTCATCGACGCCGACACCGGGTCGACGACCGACACGTGCAGAGAATCCCGGGCCAGCTCCACCATCAGGCGCCTCCTGCGATCGTCGACATCCGCACGACGGAGCGGTCGAGGGCGCCCAGCGCCGGGCGGCCGGCCAGCGCCATCGCGTGCGCCAGCTCCTCGGTCGTCGTGCGCAGCAGCCCGGCCACGCCGTCGGCGCCGCCGGCCGCCAGCCCCCACAGTGGCGGGCGGCCGAGCAGCACCATGCGGGCGCCCAGGGCCAGCGCGGCGAGGGCGTCGACGCCCCGCCGGACCCCGCCGTCGAACAGCACCGGGCAGCCGCCGGCCGCGTCCACCACCTCGGCGAGCACGTCGAGGCCGGCCACGGCGCCGTCGAGCTGGCGGCCGCCGTGGTTGGAGACCACGATGGCGTCGGCGCCGTGGTGCACCGCGAGCCGCGCGTCCTCGGCGGTGAGGATGCCTTTGAGCACCAGCGGCAGCCGGGTCCGGCCGCGCAGCCAGGCGAGGTCCGCCCAGGTGACGCTTGCGTCGAACTGCTGGGCGGTGTGCCGGACCAGGGCCGAGCTGCCGGCGTCGCGCTCGTGCGCGGAGGCCATCACGCCGGGGTCGATGTTGACCGCCGCGACGTCGCCGCCGATGGCGAACCCGTTGCGCATGTCGCGCCACCGCCGCCCCATCCGCGGGACGTCCACGGTGAGCATCACGGCGCCGTACCCGCACCGCTCGGCCCGGCCGATCAGCGCCTCCATGACGTCGCGCCGCCGCAGCCAGTACAACTGGATCCAAAGCTCCGAAGAGGACGCCTCGGCGATCTCCTCCAGCGTCCGGCTGGCGAACATGCCGACCACGAACAGCGCGCCGGCGGCTCCCGCGCCCCGCGCCGTGGCCACCTCGCCCTCGACGTCGACCAGGCGGTGGTAGGCGGTCGGCGCGATCCCGATCGGTGTGGCGTAGCGCGTGCCGAGCAGCTCCACCGATGTGTCCACCTCGGACACCCCGGCCAGCATCCGCGGCCGCAGCCGCACCCGGTCGAACGCCTCGAGGTTGGCCGCGACGGTGCGCTCGGCCTCGGCGCCGCCCTCGATGAAGTCCCACACGTCGGGATCGACGAGGTCACGGGCGAGCTGCTGATAATCCGTTGCGGTGAACGGCTGTCCGGTCCGAGTTTGTGTCACCGCAGCCGCCCCATAGGCGTTAGCCTATCGGTACCCCGCGACGAACACATGAGCCGAAAGGCTTACATGGCACCGGAATATGCGCACACACTGGAGTCACTCGACCCGCACTGCCTTCGTGACGGCGAGGCCGCGCGCCTGCTCGCCCGGCACCGCTGGCGGCGCTTCGCGGTCCTCGGCGACAGCGTGGCCGAGGGGCTGACCGACCCGGTGGACGGGTATCACCCGCTGGCGTTCCCCGACCGGGTGCGGGCCGAGCTGGCGGCCGTGCGGCCCGAGCTGGCCTACCTGAACCTCGGGCGGCGCAACCTGCGGGTGGCCGAGGTGCACGCTACGCAACTTTCAGCCGCGCTGGCGTTCGCGCCGGACCTGGCGATGGTGATCTGCGGCGCGAACGACGCGATGCGCCCCGGCTACGAGGCCCGCGCCGACGCGGTCGACGCCGGCCTGACCGCGATCGTCCGCCCGTTGCAGCGGGCCGGCGCGGAGGTCGTCACGGTGTCGCTGTTCGTGATGCCGGTCTATCCGTCGCTGCCGTCGTGGCTGGGTCCCTCCTTCTCCCGCCGCATGGCGCTGCTCGGCCGGCGGCTCTCGGCGCTGGCGTTGGAGCTCGGCACGATCCACGTGGATCTGGCCAACCATCCGGCGATCGGCGACGATGACGTCCTGACCGGTTCCGACGGTCTGCACGGCAACGGTCGCAGCCACGCCATCGCGGCGGCGGAGGTGGTCCGTCGCCTGGCCCGAGCTACCTGACCGACCTGGTCGGGGCCTGCCGGCTCCGGACCCGGCCGGAAGGCTGAAGGAGGACGCATGCCACTCGACCCGCAGCTGCAGGCGATTCGCGACCAGAAGGAGCGCGACGGGGTCGCGCCGCTGTACACGATGTCGCTGGCCGAGGCGCGGGCCGCGGACCTGGCGTCGATCCGGGCCTCGGGCGGCGCCCCGGAGCCGGTCCACGCCGTCTCCGAGCATGTCGTGCCGGGCCCGGCCGGCTCGATTCCGCTGCGCGTGTACCGACCGGCTGGTGACCGTCTCCCGGTATTGATGTACTTCTACGGCGGCGGCTGGGTGCTCGGCGCGATCGACACGGCCGACGGGGTGGCCCGCCATCTGGCCAACGCCGCCGGCTGCATCGTGGCCGTGCCCGGCTACCGCCTGGCGCCGGAGCACCCGTTCCCGGCCGCGATCGAGGACTGCTGGGCGGCGACCGAGTGGGTGCACGACAACGCGGCGGCGCTGGGCGCCGACCCGGCGCGGATCGCGGTCGGCGGCGACAGCGCGGGCGGCAACCTGGCCGCGGCCCTGACGCTGATGGCGCAGGAGTCGGGCGACCTGGTCCTGGCCGGCCAGCTGCTGATCTACCCGAACACCGACCAGGCCGCCGAGGACGACTCGATGCGGGAGAACGACGATCGGTACATGTTCAACCATCATTCGGTGGCTTGGTACCGTTCGCACTATCTGACCGACCCGGACGACGCGTTCAACCCGCTCGCGTCCCCGCTGCGCGCGGAGACGCTGCGCGGCCTGCCGCCGGCGTTGGTGATCACGGCCGAGTACGACCCGCTGCGCGACCAGGGCGAACGCTACGCCCGCCGGCTGGCCGAGTCGGGCGTGCCGGTGGCCGTGACCCGGTACGAAGGCATGGCCCACGGCTTCTTCACGATGGCGGGGACGCTGGACGCGGCCCGCCTGGCCCAGGCCCAGGCGGCGAAGCAGCTGCGGAGCTTCTTCGGCACCTGACCCGGGCCGGGCGCTGCAATGGGCGTGCCCCGCACCCTCAGCGGCCCGGGGTCGCATCGGTGAAGTCGCCGGTGCGGCAGATCTTCGCCAGCTCCGTGCGGGAGCGGACGCCCAGGCGGACGAAGATGTTGCGCAGGTGGTGGTCGACCGTGCGGGGGCTCAGGTAGAGGGCCGCGGCCACCTCGCGGTTCGTCGCGCCGTCGGCGACCAGGCCGGCGATGCGCCGCTGCTGCGCGGTGAGCACCGCGTCGGCGCGGGCCGGCGGGCCCTTCGCGACCGGCGAACCCGCGGCCCGCAGCTCGGCTCCCGCCCGCTCGACCCACGGCGCCGCGCCGAACTGCTCGAACGTCTCCAGCGCCCGCTCCAGGTGCTGGCGCGCCGCGGCGGGGCGGCGGCCGCGCCGCAGCCACTGGCCGAACAGCAGCTCGGTGCGCGCGCGGGCGAAGTCGCTGTCACCGAGGACGTGCAGCCGCAGCGCCTCGGCGTAGTGGGCCTCGGCCTCGCCGGGCGGGGCCAGCAGCGCCCGGCAGCGGGCGGCCAGCGCGAGCCACGTCGGGTTCGCCGTGCACGCGGTCCACACCTCGAACACCCGCAGCGCGTGCGCGGCGAGCTCCGGGCGGCCGACACCGGCGGCGGCCTCGACCAGCGTCGGTACCCCGGCCGCCTGCACCACCAGGCTGCCCCGCCCCACCTCGGTCCGGGCCAGCCGGGTGAGCGCCGCCTGGTGCCGCCCGTCGGCGACGTCGAGCAGGCTCAGCGCCCACGCGCCGAGCGCCCACGACGGGCTGTCGACGTCGACGCCGGAGCGGGCCCGGGAGGCGTGCACCCGCGCGACGCACCCGGCCCGGTCGCCGACCATGGCGGCCAGCACGGCCAGCAGGCCGAGGTGGTTGTCGGCGAGGTTGTCCTGCCCGGTGGTCCGCGCCAGCCGCAGCCCTTCGAGCCCGGTCGACACCGCGGCCTCGAACCCCCCGAGCGCCAGGTCGGCGGAGGCCGCGATCTCCAGGGCCTGCGGGACGGTCGCCAGCTCCCCGGCGTCGCGGGCGAGCCCGGCCGCCCGGTGCGCCAGCCGGTGCGCCTGCGCGTCGTCCCCGATGAACAGCCCCGCCACGGCCGCCCGCAGCAGCACCGCGGGATCACGCATCCGCCCGGCCAATGTGAGAACCTTTCGCAGCGGTGGTACCGCCGCCGCCGGGTTGCCCCCGAACATCGCCGACAGGCCGTCGAAGTGCCGGCTCAGCAGCTCGGCGACGCAGGGCTCATGGTGCGGCGCGACCCTTCGCAGCACACCCGCGAACCGCGCCCCGGCCCCGGACGCGCACAGCACCTCGGCCGCGAGCATGACGGTCCCGGGCGCGACGGCCGCGTCGGTGCACTCGGCCGAGGTGCGGATCATCTGGTACGCGTCGGCGACCACGCCGGCCCGCAGCTCGATCTCGGCGAGCAGGAACTCCCGCTCCGCCGACACCACAACCTGCGCCGCGCCCGATGACGGGCCCGGTGGCGATTGAGCGACGCCGTCGGTCGTCGGCTGGCCCGCGGGGGTTGGCATCGGCGCGGTGGCCGGGAGGCCCGCTGGTCCCGGTCGTAGGAGCAGGCGGGCCCGGTGCGGGAAGCCGGCCCGCCACGCGTGCCCGGCGGCGGCGACGCGGTGGCGGGCGGCGTCCACCGGGTCCGCGGCCAGTTCGGCGGCCCGCCGCAGCGCGCGGGCGGCGAGGGCGTGCTCGGGCGGCGCGGCGGCGGCCAGTTCCATCGCCAGCTTTCCGTCCGGGCCGTCGGCGAGGGCGGCCCGGTGCAGGGTCTCGCGCAGTACCGTCTCGGCGTCCCAGGCCTCCCACGCGGGCGACGCGAACGTCAGCGTGCGGTGGGCGGACCGGCGCTCGGCGAGCGTGGCGTCCGCGTAGACGACGGCGCCGAACAGGGGGCGTGGGAACCGTACGGCGCCGGCGTCCACCCGCACCAGGCCGGCCCGCTCGGCCGGCTCCAGCGCGTCCACCGTGAGGCCCGACGCCTCCACCGCGGCCACGCAGCGGGTGACCGGCACCGGGCGCTCCGGCAGTACGAACTCGTCCGCGGCGATCAGCAGCAGCGCGGACCGGGTCGGGTGCGGTAGCGCGGCCAGGGCGCGGCGGTGGCTGACCCGCAGCGGGCTGTCGGCCGGCAGCTCCATCGGCGGCTCGGCCTCACCGCGGCGCTGCGGGGCGGTGAGCGCGCCGGCCAGGGCGACCAGCGCGGCCGGGTTGCCGCGGGCCGCCTCGACGAGTACGCCGGCGACGTCACCCTGCAGCCCGTCGGGCACCAGGTCACGCAGGAGGCGCTGGGCGGTGGCGGTGTCGAGCGGTTCGAGGGGCACCTGCTCGACGTCGTCCAGCACGGGGTCGTCGCCGGGGTCGCCGGCGAGGAGCAGCGCGATCGGGTCGTCGCCGATCCGCCGTGCCGCGTAGGCAAGGGCTGCCAGCGAGGGCCGGTCCAACCATTGCACGTCGTCGATACAGCACACGAGCGGCCCGTCGGCGGCCCGCCGGCGCAGCTCGGCGAGGACGGACGGCCCGTCGGAGCCAGCCGTCGACGACCCGGCGGAAACGAGCATCGATGGCCAGGCGAAGGCGGGTGTCGATCGCCCGGCAGAGGCAGGCGCCGATGGCCCCGGCGGCGAGGTGGGCGGGAACAGGCGGTGTACGGCGGCGCCGGGCAGCGTGGTCTCGGCGGGGCAGCCGGTCACCGTCAGGCGGGTGGTGCCCGGCATCGTGGCGGCGGCCAGCAGCGCCGAGCGGCCCGAGCCGGGCGGGCCGGTCAGCGCCAGGGCGCCGCCGTGGCCGTCGGCGGCGGCCCTGAGCAGCGCGCGGACCAGGGCGAGCTCGCGGTCGCGGCCGCGAAGCGAATGTTTCGGCACTCTCGATGCAGAAACCATGCCCCAGTGTTACGCGCAAGTAACACGAAAGGGAAGTACCCGATCAGGATGCGCCCGACATGATGCGCCCGATGTTGGCCGGCGAGAGGTACTCCGGCACCGGCGTGCTGCCCTGCATCATGCCGAAGAACCGCGTCGTCTCGGCCGGCGACGCGGCCACCGCGGCCAGCAGCGCGGCCATCTCGGGCGCCGGGGGCTCCATCGACGCGAGCTGGCAGGTCAGGCCCAGCGCCGGGCGGAACCGCTCGTCGCGCGCCCGGGCGTAGCCGGCGACCGCCCCGTCGAGATCACCGCCGGCGAGTCCGTCGTGCACCGCCGCGGCCAGCATCGACGCGCAGGTGAACGCATCCGTGATGCCCGACGCCGTGCACGGGTCCTTGTGGTACCCGGCGTCGCCGACCAGCGCCCAGCCGGGGCCCGCCGACTCGCGGAAGAAGTTCGGCACGTCGGCCGTGCCGCGGATGCGCTCGGCCCGCTCGCCCGCCGCGACCCGGGCGGCCAACTCCGGCACCCGGTCGATCGCCGCGCGGTAGCTGCCCTCCACGTCCAGGCGGAAGTCGTGGAACTGCGCGATCGGGCAGGCGACGAACACGCAGGCGAGATCGTCGTTGGTGGGGAACACGACCACGGCCCGGTCGCCGAGCTGGTAGATCTCCGCGCCGGGGCCGGACACGCCCCGGTAGTACGCGTAGTAGCCCGCGGTCAGCGCCGGCGTCGCGTCGTAGGTGCCGGCGCCCACCTCGCGGGCCACTGTCGAGTGCAGCCCGTCGGCGCCGATCACGATCCGCGCGCCGAGCTCCTCTCCCTCGCCGCGCACGCCGGTGACCCGCCCGTCCGCGTCACGCAGCAGCCCGTCGACGGTGAAGTGTTCGCGAACTGAAGCTCCCGCGGCGCGGGCGGCGTCCACGAGGATCTTGTCCAGAACAATGCGGCGGATGCAGTACGGCTGGGAAGCCCCGTCGACCGGCGGAGGCGGGCCGTCGATGACGAAGGCGCCGAAGTCCATCGTGAACCGCTCGTGCGGCGGTGCGCCGGTCGCCACCACCGCGTCGTACAGGCCCCACCGCCTGAGGTAGGCCATCCCGGGCACGTGGATCAGGTGCGTCGACAGCGCGTCGCTGGGGAAGCCGGCGCGGTCGAGCAGGAGCACGCGCCGGCCCTGGCGGGCGAGCAGCATGGCCGTGGGCGAACCGGCGCAGCGCGCACCGACGACGATGGCATCGAAGGTCACCTTTGTACCCTAACGCCACCAATGCACGGCGTCGACCAACATCGTCTGCGGGAACACCGTGGCCGGCGGCGGGTTGCCCGGCCAGCGGCCGCCGACGGCCAGGTTGAGCAGCAGGAACGCCGGCGCCTCGAACACCCAGCGCTCCTTCGCGCCGAGGTCCTCCGGCCGCAGCACGCCCTGGACCACCCCGTCGACGCTCCACTGGAGCACGCCCGGCCACCATTCCAGCCCGTACCGATGGAAGCCCTTGGCCGGACCGCCCGACGGATGCGCGATCCACGTGCGTTCCCAGCCGCGGATCGTTCCGTCCGGCCCGTGGACCGCGCCGTGCACGATGCCGGGCTCGGCGTCGCCCAGCGATTCCATGATGTCGATCTCGCCCGCCTGCGGCCAGCCGGCGCGGTCCACGTCGGCGCCGAGCATCCAGAACGCGGGCAGCAGCCCGGCCCCGGACGGCACGCGCAGCTCGGCCTCGACCCGCCCGTACCGCGCCTCGAAGACGCTGCGCATCCGGGCCGAGGTGTAGCCGGTGCCGTCCTGCCGGGCGACGATCGCGAGCTGCCCGTCGCCGGTGCGGCCGCCGTTGTCCGGCCGGTCGGTGTAGTTCTGCAGCTCGCCGTTGCCCCAGCCGGTGGCGCCGGTCTGGAACTGCCAGCGCTTCGGGTCGGGGCGCCCGGCCGGGCCCGCGAAGTCGTCGGTGAACTCCTCGTGGAGCGGCTCGGTGGAGGTACGGGCGAAGATCGCACTGATCGCGGAGACGCCGCCGACGCCCTTGGCGGCCTCGACCGCGACGGCGACCGTGGAGCCCTCGGTGCTGGCGAGCACGACCGCGTGGCGGGCCCGCGCGTCGGTCGCGCCCGCGAGGCGCAGGCGGGGCGCGGTGCCGTCCGCGAGCCGGACGGTGACCTCGGCATCGGGCGAACCCTTGGCGGCGGTCGCGGCGAACGAGAGGACCACGGCATAGGTGCCCGGCGACGGTACCGGGAGTGTCCAGGTGGGCGTCCCCGTCCGCGTCCACCGGTAGGGCACCGCGACCCGGCCCCCGGCGACGCCCGCGCGCACGCTCCCGCCCGCGGCGACGGCCGCGTCGGGCTCCCACACCCGGCCGCCCGCGTCGACGAACCGCTTCGGCCCGGCGGTCCACCGCGCCGTCCACCCGAGCCCCTCGGCGGAGGTCGCCACGGCGGCGGGCCCGATCGCGGTGATCAGCCGAGCGGCGCTGGCGGGCGCCTCGGGCAGCTGCGCGGCCGCGACGGCCGCCACGGCGACGACAGCCGCGAGCACGGCACCGACGGCGACCGCGCCTCGGGGAAGCCTGCGGCGGGTGCCGGTGATCCGGGGTCCGGCCCGGCGCCCGGTGTCCGCGTCCTCCGCTACCCACCGCGTCGCGTGCGCGGCCCCGGGGCCGGCGTCGATGCCTTCGGACGGGCCATCCCCCGCGGCCCGCGCGGCATGGCGCCCGATGTCCGCGGCTTCGGGTCGGGCGTCCTCCGCGACCCACCGGGTCGCGTGCGCGGCCCCGCGGCCGGCGCCCGTGCCTTCGGACGGGGCATCCCCCGCGGCCCGCGCGGCCCGGCCAACGGTGTCCGCGTCGTCCGCGGCCCGCCGCGTCGCGTGCGCGGCACGGCGGCCGGCGTCCGTGGCCCATTGCCTCGCCTGTGCGGCCCGCGGCCCGGCCCGGCGGGCGGCTCGGCGGCCGGCGTCGGCGGCCCGACGGCCGGCCTGCGCGGCTTCCTGTGCGGCCCTCCGGCCGGCCTGCGCGGCCCGGGGCGCGCCCTCCTCGACGGCCCACTGCCTGGCCTGCGCCGCCCGGGGCCGGGCCCAGCGCGCGGCCCGGCGGCCGGCTTCCGCGGCCCAGGCTC